>JBCCKB010000243.1:0-5789 GCA_039027595.1 Pseudomonadota bacterium
CCCGGGCCGCCCTGACATCGACCGTCCCTTGGGTCGCACGGCCTTGTCTGACGCCTCCTCCACCGCCGACTGACGCGCCAGGGGATCGTCGGCGATTGTCAGTTCCACCGCCTCCAACCGCCGGACTTCGTCGCGCAGGCGCGCGGCCTCTTCGAATTCGAGGTTCTCGGCGGCCTTCATCATGTCCTTCTTCAGCGCATCCAGAAGCGCCTGAAGGTTGTCGCCGACCTTGGCCGATTTGCCCTTTGCGCCCTTGATGTCGGGGGTGACGTGGTCGCCCTCGTACACGCTGTCGAGGATGTCGCCGATCTCGCGTTTGATCGTCTCTGGCGTGATGCCATGGGCGTCATTATACGCCTGCTGCTTTTCGCGGCGACGGTTCGTTTCCTTGATCGCCCGGTCCATCGATCCGGTGATCTTGTCGGCGTACATGATGACCTTGCCATCGACGTTCCGCGCCGCCCGGCCAATGGTTTGGACCAGCGAGGTTTCGGAGCGGAGGAACCCCTCCTTGTCGGCGTCCAGGATCGCGACGAGGCCGCATTCGGGGATGTCGAGCCCCTCGCGGAGGAGGTTGATGCCCACGAGAACGTCGAAGGCGCCCAAGCGGAGGTCGCGCAAGATCTCGATGCGTTCGAGCGTGTCGATATCCGAGTGCATGTAGCGCACCTTGATCCCCTGTTCGTGGAGGTATTCGGTGAGGTCCTCGGCCATGCGCTTGGTGAGCGTTGTCACGAGCGTGCGGAAGCCCCTTGCGGAGACCTGCCGGATTTCGTCGAGGAGGTCGTCGACCTGCCTCTCCCCGGGGCGGATCTCGACTTCCGGGTCGAGAAGCCCGGTGGGGCGGATGACCTGTTCGGTGAAGACGCCGCCCGATTGCTCCAGTTCCCAGGCTTGCGGCGTGGCCGAGACGAAGACCGATTGCGGGCGCATCGCGTCCCATTCCTCGAACTTGAGCGGCCGGTTGTCGGTGCAGGACGGCAGGCGGAAGCCGTGCTCGGCAAGCGTGAACTTGCGGCGGTAGTCGCCCCGGTACATGCCCCCGATTTGTGGCACCGAGACGTGGCTTTCGTCGGCGAAGACCAGCGCGTGATCGGGGATGAACTCGAAGAGCGTGGGGGGCGGTTCGCCCGGGGCTCGGCCCGTGAGATAGCGGGAGTAGTTCTCGATGCCATTGCAGGAACCGGTGGCCTCGAGCATCTCGAGGTCAAAGTTCGTCCGCTGCTCCAGACGTTGCGCCTCCAGGAGCTTGCCCTCACCCACAAGCTGGTCGAGGCGGATCACAAGCTCGGCCTTGATCCCCTTGATCGCCTGCTGGAGCGTGGGGCGGGGCGTGACATAGTGCGAGTTGGCATAGATGCGGATGCGCTCGAACGTATCGGTCTTCTCGCCTGTCAGTGGATCAAATTCTGTAATAACCTCAAGTTCTTCTCCGAAAAAACTCATGCGCCAGGCGCGGTCCTCGAGATGCGCCGGCCAGATCTCGAGGACATCGCCCCGAACGCGGAAGCTGCCCCGTTGGAACGCTTGATCGTTCCGGCGGTATTGCTGGGCCACCAAATCGGCAATGATCTGACGTTGGTTATAGTCCCGCCCCGCGTGCAGATCTTGCGTCATCGCGCCGTAGGTTTCGACCGACCCGATGCCGTAAATACAAGAGACCGAGGCCACGATGATGACGTCATCGCGCTCGAGAAGCGCACGGGTGGCCGCGTGACGCATCCGGTCGATCTGTTCGTTTATCTGGCTTTCTTTCTCAATGTAGGTGTCCGAGCGCGGGACATAGGCTTCGGGCTGGTAGTAGTCGTAGTAGCTGACGAAGTACTCGACCGCGTTCTCTGGGAAGAAGCCCTTGAACTCGCCGTAGAGCTGGGCGGCGAGCGTCTTGTTGGGGGCGAGGATGATGGCCGGGCGCTGGGTTTCTTCGATCACCTTGGCCATGGTGTAGGTCTTGCCTGTTCCGGTGGCGCCAAGCAGCACCTGGTCGCGCTCGCCGCCCCGCACGCCTTGGGCCAGTTCCGCGATCGCCGTGGGTTGGTCGCCCGCGGGCTGAAACTCGGTATGCATCGCGAAAGCCTTGCCGCCCTCGAGCTTTTCGCGGGTTCGAGGCGGCGCGGCGGCGGCATGGAGCACTGGCATCTGATCGGGGGCGTTGTTGTGCATTTGTGTGAACTCCAGGAGGCCTCGACCGAGATGTGCGGCTTTCAAGGGCGCACCGCAAGGGGCCTGATGACAGGTGGTGTCAGCAGGGCCCGGGTTCAAACGCTACTGTTGGGCGTCTCCACGCGATCGCCCGCATTTGATGCAAATTCTGCCTTAATGCTCTGTCAAGGTTAACCCTATCCGATAAAGGGAAGGCCCCATGGCTCTTTTTGATTATCAAGACGACGAATTCTCTCTCTATGATGCGCTTTTCAAGCCCCTCACCGGTGCCTTCGGCCCGCTCACGGGCAGCACGTTGGCGGCGGACGTGCCGTTCTCGGCCGGTGGCGCGATCAGCTTGGCAACACGCGAGGCAGACGGTCTTTACGTAACCACGGAACTGATCCGTGATCGCGATCAGCTTGTGAGCGCCGAGGGGCTAAACTACGAACTGTTCATGTTCTCCTCGCTCGCACCGGCCACGGTGCGTGAAATCCTGGGTCATGTGGCGACGGTACATCTAGACATGCCCTTGGAAGAGGGTGGTTTGGCGGACGTCGGCCAGCTCTCATTCGAGCCGTTGCCCGGTGCCGCCGTGCGGTTCAGGAAGTTCTCTGAAGAACCCGCGGGCTTTGGTCTTTATCAGGTCAGCTTCGCCTGACTTCCACGGGTTCGCGGTCGCGTCGTCTAGCTTCCACCATAGGCAGCGGCGATCTCGACGATGCGTTCGGCCGACAAAATAGGGGGAAGAAGGGTGAGAACCTTCCCTCCTCCGTCGAGCAGGTAGATGTGGCTTCCATGGGCGTAGATCGGGCCCTCGATAGGGTCCTCGAAGACGAGGGTCTTCTCCACGCTGAAGAGATCGTAGACCGGCGCGAGCTCGTCCTCGGTGCCGGTGAGGCCAACGAAATCGGGGTGGAACGCGGCAAGTGGCGCGCCCATCGTCTCAACGGTATCGCGCTTTGGATCGACGGTGATCATCACCGGGGTGGCGGCGACTCCCCGGGCGCGAAGGGCATTGGTCACCTCCCCCATCATCGGGAGCGCCACGGCGCAGATTGACGGACAATTTGCGTAACCGAAGAACAAGAGCTGAAAAGCGCCCTCGGGGTCGGCCTCGCTGCGCCGGTCGCCGCTTTGGTCGGTGAGCGTGAAGGGACCACCCAAAGCAAATGGGAGCGGTAGGCCCTGGGGCGCAGGCAGGGGACCGGCAGTCTCGGCAAGATGGCGCGCGGCGTCTTCTGGATTGTCGTGATCGACGCCCTCATGGGCAAGTGCGGGAAGCGCCAGGGTCGCGAGCGCCAGGGTGACAAGGCGTCTCATTCCTCGAGCCACTCCTTGAGGAACTCCACCTCCGCATCCGGCCCGAGCCCAAGCCATCCTTCCGCAACGATCTCGGCTTCGATACGGGGATCGCGGCGGAACCAGGGCTGCTTGCCCTTAAGGTCCGGGTGCGCTGCGGCCCAATCCTTGGTCCACCGGTTTGCTTTGGTCCATTCCTCGGTCCCGCTCTCTCGGATCTTTTGAACGAGGTACACATTCGTCGCCCCCAAGTCCGGGTCGTCTAGGAGGAGGCCATCCACTTCCACAATCTGACCACAGAATGGCTGAAGCTCGTTGGCAGCACCCGTAAAGGCCGGCTGGCTGTTTTTTAGCGGAAGGACCATGACATCATCGGCGGTGCGCAGCAGTGCCAGCTGCCTTGTCCCATCGCCGCAATTGTCGGGGCAGTTGCCGGTAAGCTCGCAGAGCGGGTCAACGACGCGGGCCTCGAAGAACGCAGGGTTTTCAGCATAGAGGTTCCAGCTTCTCGCGGTGGATCCTTCGGAGAAGTCCTGGGCGGCGGCGGGAAGAGCCGAGAGCGTTGCGGCAATGATCGATGCTAGACGGGTCATGCGCTTACTCCGGCAGCGCGGACTCTGGAACCGCGAATGGTGGGATCACGCCATAATCCTCATGGTTGACGTTGATGATGTCGTCGTCGGCCACGACCTCGGCCACGACAAGGTAATTGATGCCGTCGCGCTTGTAGAGCATGCCGTCGGCGGTGATCGTATGGCTGGCGAACCGAAGCTGCGTGTCGCCGCCGTTTGAGTTCGTGTCATCCTCAAGCTGAAGGACCATGTAGACCTGACCGTCCTCGCCCAGGAGCCCCACCGGGATACCGCCGGCCGAGCACCACAGCGCGCAGGTGTGGTGGGCAGATCCAACGACGGCATCGGCGCCGCCCATGACGCCGGAGAAATAGCACCAGGTGTCGATCGCCTCGCCGCGGATTGTCACACGCTCGCCCTCGGCGGCCTGTGTGCTGAGGGGCGCGGCCGCAAGAAGCGCGGCCAGGGCCAGGTGTCGGATCATGATTGAGCTCTCCCCATCCGTTTCTCTGACCCTAGATTAGCCAATGAAGTTGAGAAAGTGTCTCAAATCTGCGTGTTCCAAGCAGAGTGTGCGACGACACTTGCCTTGTGCGGAACCCGCAATTCTTCGATACTACCATCTCGCTGAAGGAGGGAGCCATGCGCGCCCGGATCTACAGACCCGCCAAGACCGCGATGCAGTCGGGCACCGCTCGGACCAAGCTCTGGGTTCTCGAGTTTGCGCCCGAGAGCGCGCGCGCGGTGGATCCGTTAATGGGATGGACGTCGTCATCGGACACCCAAAGTCAGGTGCGGCTGCGCTTTGACACGAAGCAGGCGGCGCTCGACTATGCCAAGGAAAAAGGCATAGAGGCGGTCGTCACCGAACCGAAGCCGCGAAAAAAGAATATACGGGCCCGGGGCTACGGCGAGAACTTCGCAACCGACCGGCGCGGGGCATGGACCCACTGAGTTCGGAGATCCGCGCGGTCCTTCCCAACGATCCCGATGTTGTGCCGCTTCTGGAACACCACGTGTCTTTGATGCGCGCTTCGAGCCCGTCATGCAGCGTGCATGCTATGGACGCCGACCGGCTTCTCAAAGAGAACGTGGCCTTTTTTGCCGCGTTCGAGGGAACGGTCGCGGTGGCCATTGGCGGGCTCAAGCGTTTGTCCGGCGATCACGGCGAGATCAAGTCCATGCACGTGGCCGAAGCCTCGCGCGGGTGCGGCCTGGCCCGCGCCATGCTCGCACGGCTGCTCGAGGTGGCGCGCGTGCAGGGGCTCGAGCGGATCAGTCTCGAAACCGGCTCGCAAGATGCGTTCGCACCCGCGCGGGCCTTTTATGCGCGTGAAGGCTTCGCGCCCTGTCCACCCTTCGCGGATTATGAACCTGATCCAAACAGCGTCTTCATGACGCGCATGCTCTCGCCCAGAGGCGGCGACATGCGCGCGGGGACGACGTGACGCCTGTTCCCGAGCCGTTGGGGCCCGAGCCATGTCTTCGAACCCGCGAGCTTGAGGAGTGGTGTCGCTTTCCCGGCGGCGAACGAGACTAGCGGTCGGCCCCGCGGGACCTGGAAGTGGGGGGTCGGTCCAACGGTGCAAACCACGCGCCGACGCCGACCCTTGGCGCGTCTTGTGATCATCCTCGAACCGGCATGCGCTTTGTCTGCGACATCCGACAAACACCCGACGTCGCCGATTGCCGCAAGCCACGCGGTCTCCCCCATCGTCTCGGCAGGTTGACACTGCCCGCGCTCGTGGGTGATCTCTCTTCCCGAGCGGTCCC
>JBCCKB010000244.1:0-5773 GCA_039027595.1 Pseudomonadota bacterium
ACGACAAGGATCGCGCCGTCCATCTGGGCGGCACCCGTGATCATGTTTTTCACGTAGTCGGCATGGCCCGGGCAGTCCACATGGGCGTAGTGACGGTTGTCGGTCTCGTACTCGACATGCGCCGTCGAGATCGTGATCCCACGCGCCTTCTCCTCAGGCGCGCCATCGATCTGATCATAGGCCTTGAAGTCCCCGTAGTACTTCGTGATCGCCGCCGTCAGCGTCGTCTTGCCATGATCCACGTGACCAATCGTCCCGATGTTCACATGCGGCTTGTTCCGCTCAAACTTTTCCTTCGCCATACTGGCCGTCGCCCCATCCGTGTCACGGCCGCCCCCCGCGGGCGCCGTTTCAATGACGCGCGCGTGCTAATCGCTTGGCGAGGAGAGTTCAACCCTAACGCATCCGCACCAGAAACCCCGAATTCTGTTATGTCTCAGCGCCGCTCGGCGACGTCAGATCGCTTTCACATTCCGTGCTCTCAGGTTTAGTTCACACTCAGCAAATACGGGCCGAGAGATTGGCTGCCATGTGGCGGTGTGATTTGGAGACGATCCTTGGCCTGATCCACGCGCCGTAAATCGCGGCACTCACGAAAAACGGTTGGACCGCGGAAAGCCATGGGGCGGACGCTTGCCCGTTCCTGCTCGCTTACCGATCCAACCTGACATGTCGGCTTCATGCCGCCTGCGACCACCGCCCATCGTCCAAGTAAGTCCCTCGGCGAGATCAAAGGTTGTGAGATCCGCCAACCCGCCATCCAGTTCCAGGACGCCCTGTTTACCTCGCGACTGCTTGTACTTTTGAAGCCGGACCCCCTTGCCCCGGGCCATCTCGGGAAGTTCGGTTGCCGCAAAGACCAGGAGTTTGCCGTTTTCGGAAACCACCGCGATGTGATCGCCCGCGAGCGGGACACAAACCCGCGCCTCTGCCTCGCCTCGGAGATTGAGCGCCTGCTTGCCCGCGCGGGTCTGCGCGACGATGTCGTTTTCAGGCAAAACAAAACCGTCGCCCGCCGAGGACGCCACCACCAGCCGTTCCCCCGGGCGGTGGATCCGGAGCGCCACAATCGTCGCCTCGTTTGGCAGATCGACCATCAGGCGCACCGGCTCGCCCATTCCACGGCCACCGGGCAGTTCGGCCACCTTTATGGTGTAAAACCGCCCCGCTGAGCTGAAGAGCAAAACCTTGTCCGTGGTTTCGGCATGGAACGCAAAGCGCGGCCCATCACCGTCCTTGAACTTGAACTCTGCGTCCAGTGCGACATGGCCTTTCATCGCCCGGATCCAGCCCATGGCCGAGCAAACGACCGTAACGGGCTCCTTCTCGATCATCGCCTCTAGTGGAACGTCCTCGATTTCAGCGGCCTCGCCAAACAGTGTCCGACGCGCGCCAATTGGATGTTTCGATCCAAATTTTCTTTTTGTTTCCCTTAGTTCTTCGCCGATCATCGACCATTGCGCTTCATCGGACGCCAAGAGGTCCTCGATCCGCTGACGCTCCTCCAGAAGCGTGTCGAACTCGCGGCGAAGTTCCAATTCCTCAAGCTTGCGGAGTGCCCTGAGCCGCAAATTCAGGACCGCCTCGGCTTGGACCTCGGAGAGCTCGCCCTCGTCGGTCGCAGGGAGCGGCGATACATAGTCCGCCTCATTCTCGGCGCGGGGAGGGACACGGGTCCAGTCCTGTGCCATGAGCGCGGCCTTTGGCGCCTCGTCATAGCGGATGATTTCGATCACCCGGTCGAGGTTCAAGAACGCTGTTATGAACCCCTCAAGCACCTCGAGCCGATGATCTATCTTGCCCAGGCGGTGCCGCGTCCGGCGCAAAAGCACCGCACGCCTATGGTCGAGAAAGGCTCGCAAGACTTCCTTAAGTGTCGAGACCTGGGGCGTGCGGCCATCGATGAGCACGTTCATGTTCAACGAGATGCGGGTTTCCAGGTCGGAATTGCGATACAGCATGCCCATCAGAACATCGGGATCAACGTTCCGGGAGCGGGGTTCCAGCACAATGCGAATATCGTCGGCGCTTTCGTCGCGCACGTCGGCGAGGATGGGAACTCTCTTCGTCTGAATGAGTTCGGCTAAGCGCTCGATTAATTTCGACTTTTGGACCTGGTACGGAATTTCGGTGACGACAATCTGCCACTGGCCGCGACCCAGATCCTCGACGGTTTGGCGCGCCCGCACGCGGAAGGACCCGCGGCCTGTTTTGTAGGCTTGCGCGATCGCCTCACGGGGCTCAACAATGATGCCTGCCGTGGGAAAGTCCGGGCCTTTGACCATGTCGATCAGGGTCTCGTCGCGAACCAATTCGGAGTTCTGTGATTTGGCAAGGTGAATGCAGGCGGTGAGCAGATCATCAAGATTGTGCGGTGGAATATTGGTCGCCATGCCCACAGCAATACCGGAAGCCCCATTGGCCAGAAGATTCGGGAAGGCCGCGGGAAGGACCTCGGGCTCGCTCAGGCGGCCATCGTAATTGTCGCGGAAGTCAACCGCGTCCTCGTCCAGACCTTCTAGCAACGCTTCCGCGAATTCCGTCAGCCGCGCTTCGGTGTATCTGCTTGCGGCCGGATTATCCCCGTCGATGTTGCCGAAGTTGCCTTGGCCGTCGACGAGCGGATAGCGAATCGTAAAGTCCTGCGCGAGGCGCGCCATGGCATCGTAGATCGCGCCATCACCGTGGGGGTGAAAATCGCCCATCGTATCCCCGGAGATCTTCGCGGATTTCAAGAACTTACCGGTGGAAGACAGGTTGAGGCGGCTCATGGCGTAGAGGATCCGGCGGTGGACCGGTTTCATCCCGTCGCGGGCGTCGGGCAACGCGCGATGCATGATTGTCGAGAGCGCATAGGTCAAATAGCGCTCGCCGATTGCGCGACGAAGCGGTTCGATCAGCGCCCGAGGCGGCGTTTCACCTGTATCCTGACCCGATGCCATACCACATCTTGTAGAGATGACCGCAACTCGCCGCAAGCAAGGCAGGATGCTAACCTTTTTCCTAAAATTCCCCCTCCAAATCGCGACTTATCGGCTATAAGCGCGGCCGGGGGCGGTGCGAGCATATCAAGGCGGGGACGACAGAGATGAAGTGGCAACTCTGCGCGATAACGCTGATCGCAATGATCGCGATCGGGCTACTCGCGCCGCAAGAGCCGAGGGATCCGAAAACGCGGGCATCTCAGGTGACAGTATCGATCCTGCCCAGCGCGACGAGCCAAGGGCAAGGCGACGCAACCGCCGCGTCGCGTGTCGCATCGAGTGCGCGAGAGCGCTACGTGAGCGACGTGTCGGATGCCGACGCGGTGAGAATTGCCGTGGCGCGGGGCGAAGAGGTCGCGGCGGCCAGAGCGGCCGGTGGCAATCCCCGACTGCGTGAAGACGAGGCGATCGCCGTTTCAGAGGCTGTTGTCACCCCCACCAACCTGTCTACCGAAGTCACCCAAGCAGCGACTGATCTTGGCTCCAGCGACATTGCCGTGACACCAAACACTGAGACCTCCGCAGACGTAGAGGCCGCGCCCGAGGTCGAGGTTGCGCGCGCTGACCCGCAGGCCTCGCCGACCGCGCAAGACGCAGTGGATAGTGTGGGGACCGCGCCGGCTGCAGGCTCCACGGCACAGGACGAGACGCCTTGGCGTGTTACGGCAGATCGGGTCAACCTCCGCGGCGGCCCAAGTACGAACGAGCCAATCGTTGGCCGTGTGGGCGCGGGCGACGCGCTTGTCCCCCTTTCCGGGCTGGGCACCGATTGGGTCGAGGTGAAATTGCCTTCGGGAGACACCGCCTGGATTTTCGCGGAGTTCCTTGCAAAGGCCGAGGGCTGAAGCGCGAAACTGCGTCTGTGGCCTGACGCGGCACAATGACGGGCGCCAGAGGTCCTGGGGGTAGGGATGGTCGAGACAGGGAAATCCATCCTGATCACGGGCTGCTCTTCTGGCATCGGCTATGACGCCGCCCATGGCCTGAGGCGGCGCGGATGGCGCGTATTCGCGAGCTGTCGTCAACAATCGGACTGCGCGCGTCTTGCCGATGAAGGGTTCGTGTCGCCGAGGATCGACTACACCGACCGCGCGAGCATCGAGACCGGATTGGCGGAGGTGCTCGACGCAACGGGTGGCAAGCTCGATGCCCTGTTCAATAACGGCGCGCACGGGATCCCGGGTGCGGTGGAGGACCTGCCGACCGAAGCACTATCGGCGATTTTTGAGGCCAACGTTTTTGGTTGGCACCACCTTACCCGCGCCGTTATCCCAACCATGCGCGCCCAAGGCGCGGGCCGGGTCGTCCAGAACTCCAGTGTTCTTGGGTTTGTACCGTTTCTGTGGCGCGGCGCGTATGTTGCAACCAAGTACGCGATCGAAGGTCTGACGGATGTCCTCAGGCTCGAGATGCATGGTACCGGCATACACGTGGTCTTGATCGAACCTGGGCCCATCACGTCGCGGATCCGCGTCAATTCCATTCCACATTTCGAACGTTGGATCGACTGGAAGGCTTCGGCTCGCAAGGACGACTACGAAGCACGCCTTTTAAGCAGGCTCTATGACGAACCCACGGGCAAGGACCCGTTCGAATTGCCCGCCGAAGCCGTTACAAAGAAGCTAATTCATGCGCTTGAGGCGCCCCGCCCCCGGCCACGCTACTACGTGACCACGCCGACCTACATCCTGGGTACCTTTCGGCGCGCACTGCCAACACGGGCTCTTGATTGGGTCATTCGCAAAGGATAGCGTTCGAGGCCGCTTTCGGGCGCAGTGCGAGCGCGTTTCGTGTTGCCATTCCTCAATTTGCGCTCCAGTAGGTCGCCATGGATGATCCTTTCCTCGTTGTCGTTACCCTCGCCTGTTTTGCGGTGGTTGGCATATTGGCGATGGGACTTGGGGGCTTTGGCAAAGGGGGCGAGTTCAACCGCAGGCACGCCAACCGCCTGATGCGCTACCGGATCGCCGCGCAGTTTGTTGCGGTTCTTCTCATCCTCGGTTACGTGGCCTGGCGCGGAAGCGGAGGCTAAAAATGGTCGTTCTGAATAAGATCTATACAAAGACGGGGGACGCCGGCGAAACGGCCCTCGGCAATGGCTGGCGGGTCGCCAAGCATTCATTGCGGGTTACGGCCTACGGAACCGCCGACGAACTCAACTCCGTGGTTGGTCTCGCCCGGCTCCACGCCGAGGGCGAGACCGACGCAGACCTCTCCGTGATACAGAACGATCTTTTTGATCTTGGCGCCGACCTCTGCCGACCGGATATGGAGAATGACGCACAGGCTGAATATCCCCCCCTGCGGATGACTGAAGCCCAGACCAAGAGGCTTGAGAGCGAGATCGATGGCATGACGGCCGTTCTGGAACCCCTCAGGTCGTTCATTCTGCCCGCAGGCACCCCATTGGCGTCCCACCTCCATCAGTGCCGGACCGTGGCGCGCCGCGCCGAGCGGCTGACAGTGGAACTAGCGACCATGGAAACGGTGAACGAATACGCGGTGACCTACCTTAACCGGTTGTCCGACTGGTTTTTCTGTGCCGCCCGAATTGCCAACGACAAAGGTCGCGCAGATGTCCTTTGGGTACCGGGCGCCAATCGGTGACCAAAGCCCAGGGATTTCGGCAGTGGTGACGGTGACGTTGCACCCCGCGTCGATTTTACACTGTTTTCTTGTCGGCGACCGGTTTAACAGGCCATTCGGACAGGTGTCGTGGCTTATGCCTAAAAGAAAGGGAGTTGCGCCATGAAGGTGCTGGTGCCCGTCAAGCGGGTGATCGATTACAA
>JBCCKB010000245.1:0-5743 GCA_039027595.1 Pseudomonadota bacterium
CCTCTCGGATCGAGCTTGAGTACGGGCTACCGGTTCGCTTCGAGCCCTCGCAATTCACCTCTGCCCGATGGGTCTCGGGAAAAAAGGAAGAGCTCGAAGCCTTCGTGAGTGCCAACAAAGGCCACATTGCCCACGACAACGACGGCGACGTGGTTTATCTCACACGGCTTCAGTGGGATATTGACAGGATCGAGCGGGATTATCCGGCGCTCAAGCTTTCGGCAACAAAGGAAATGATGGTTTAGCCGTTGTCGCGGCCGCCACCCCAGTAGCCTGCATCAAATCGAAGTCTCGGATTGGCGCCGATGTCCGGTTGGCTCAACATGCGCTGCTCCTGCCAATATGCGCGCATCTTATCGAGGTTGTGGCGGCGACGGCGATGCCGGGCGAACTGCGCGAGGACGATGTAAAGAAGCCCGGCAATACAAAATAGAAAGAAGAATCCATCGAACTGGGAGAGAAACTGTGCCCATGCCTCGCCGTCGGACTGTTCTGCGGCACGGCGGTAGCCCTCGAAATTGTTGATTGAGCTGGCCATAATCCTCTCCGGCGATTGTGCAAGCATAGGAAACGAACCATGCAATCATGGCGAAAACATGGTTAACGGCTCAGCGGAGCGCTCAAATAGAGCCGTCTGCCGGGAATTGAGCGGGAATTCGCCACAGTCATCAGCGACGGATTCGGCGGGCCTGGCGGTCTGGCGGACGTGACGAGCTTGTGGATAAGTCTGTGAATGACGTAACGCCAACCCACGGCTCAGCCATGGGTCGATGCGCTCCAATGACGTTCAACCAATGGCCGAACATCGAGGTTCTCAAAATAACAACTAGGAGGGCATAACCCTCACCACCGCCGTCAACTGACGCGATACTGGTTAACAGCAAGTTAATTTCGGTGATACAGATGGTCTAAGCTATCGGAAATGCGCTCAGATGCCGCAGCTTGGCATGCTTCCTGCGTTGACCACGGACACGAGACATAGTAGCGACAGCGGTCAAAGAGGCGACTTGTGGATAAGTTACGGCCAACCGGGCCGAGCCTCGTAGCCGACGGGCCATGGAAGCGGTCCGTAACAGACGGACGTCCATGACAAAATTCGCAGATCTTGCGCTCAATCCGAAGGTTCTCGTCGCAATCGAGGAGGCGGGATACGAGACCCCGACACCAATCCAAGCTGGCGCAATCCCGTCCGCCCTTGAAGGGCGCGACGTGTTGGGCATCGCGCAGACAGGCACGGGCAAGACCGCCAGCTTCACGTTGCCAATGATCACGATGCTGGCCCGCGGACGCGCACGGGCTCGGATGCCACGCAGCCTCGTTCTTTGCCCTACGCGCGAGCTCGCAGCGCAGGTCGCCGAAAACTTCGATGTCTACTCCAAGCATGTGAAGCTGTCGAAGGCGCTTTTGATTGGCGGAGTGTCCTTCAAGGAGCAAGATGGGCTCATTGATAAGGGCGTCGATGTGCTCATTGCCACGCCGGGGCGTCTACTGGACCATTTCGAGAGGGGTAAGCTCCTGCTGACCGGTATCGAGATTATGGTGGTGGATGAGGCAGATCGGATGCTGGATATGGGCTTTATACCCGATATCGAGCGCATCTTCGGGCTCACACCGTTTACTCGGCAAACCCTCTTCTTCTCAGCCACAATGGCGCCCGAGATCGAGCGGATAACCAACACCTTTCTGTCGAACCCCGCGAAGATCGAGGTGGCTCGACAAGCCACGGCATCGGAGACAATTGAACAGGGTGTCGTTCAGTTCCGCGCTTCGCGCCGCGAACGGCTCGCCACTGAAAAGCGCGCGCTGCTTAGAGCGATGATCGACGGCGAGGGCGAGACCTGCACCAATGCAATCATCTTTTGCAACCGAAAGACCGATGTCGATATCGTCGCAAAGAGCCTAAAGAAGCACGGCTACAACGCCTCACCTATTCATGGCGATCTCGACCAGTCGCAGCGGACCCGCACGCTTGACGGGTTTCGCGACGGCGACATCAGGCTTCTCATCGCGTCAGACGTCGCGGCGCGGGGTCTTGATATCCCGGCGGTGAGCCATGTCTTTAATTTTGACGTCCCGGGCCACCCAGAGGACTATGTGCACCGAATTGGCCGAACCGGACGGGCGGGTCGCGAAGGTAAGGCGATCACCCTATGCGCACCTGCTGACGAAAAAGCCCTGGCAGCAGTGGAAAAGCTGATCGAGAAAACGATTCCGCGGCTCGATAACCCGATTGGCGCAGTGCCTGAAACCGAGCTCCCGGGCGAAGATGACAGGCCCGTTCGAAACCGCTCGCGCAGGCGCGGTCGTGGGACCGCCCCAGATGACGCCGATGCGTCACGGGACGCGCTTCCAGCCAGGGAACCCAATGAACGGCGTGGACGACGCGAGCGCGACAAGAAGGACGACAAGGTCGTTGGCATGGGTGACCACTTGCCAAGCTTTATCGAAAAGAGCTTCGAGGAACGGATGGCGGGCTAAGGCCCGACCTTCAACTCTCGATAGACGTCTCCGGCATCATCCCTGCCCTAGTCACTCCGCCGTTTCTGGTTTGGCTTCAGGAGCCAGCCCATGACGAAAACGGCAAGTGTGGCCCCCAAGAGCTCAGCGGCAATGAACCCCGGCAGATCCGATGGTCTGATGCCCGAGAATGTGTCCGTGAAGGCCCTCGCGACTGCGACAGCAGGATTGGCAAACGAGGTGGATGCCGTGAACCAATACGCCGCCGTGATGTATAAACCGACAAGCCAGGGAACTGCCTCGGCTCTGTGACGCAAACCGCCAAGGATTACGGCCACGAGACCGAAGGTTGCCACGGTTTCCGCAAGCCACTGGGCGCCACCTGTTCGGATGGTGCTAGAGGCCTGGAGGATGGGTAGCTCAAACATAAGATGCGCGAGCCATGTGCCCGTTAGCCCTCCACACAATTGTGCGACGACATAAGGCAAAACCCGGTTCCAGGGCAGGTCACGCCGCAGCGCGAAAGCCAAAGAAACCGCCGGATTGAAATGCGCGCCGGAAATGGGCCCCAAAACAGTGATGAGCACGACAAGGATAGCTCCAGTAGGGAGCGTATTGCCCAAGAGCGAGATGGCTACGTCATCGGACAAGCGATCGGACATGATCGCGGACCCCACGACCGTGCAAACAAGAAAGCCGGTGCCCAACGCCTCAGAGGCCAAGCAGCGCGGCAAGTCATCGCCATTCATTCGACGGCTCTACGCTTCGGAGTATCCAGTTTTCAAGGAACTTGGGCGATGCGCTCAACGTGCTTTGGCCCCTAAGTCCAGCTCTTGTGGGCAAGCGCTGCGGTCTTTCGTTCGAGTTTCATCCATGGCACCGCATATCCCCGCTTTGCACTGATTTGGCCTTCGAAAGTCAACCTTCTTCCGCCAAAACCGGGGGTGACGCTCGTGCGTGCTTTCGCTAAGACGCCCGCTGAAGCGTCAGGGCAGCGGAATGGCACGGATCCTTATCACCTCGGCGATCCCCTATATCAATGGGATCAAGCATCTGGGCAACCTGGTGGGTTCTCAGCTTCCCGCCGATCTCTATGCCCGCTACTGTCGTGCCCGCGGCCATGAAGTCTTGTTCCTCTGCGCGACTGACGAGCACGGCACCCCCGCCGAACTCGCCGCCGCAAAGGCCGGCAAACCCGTCGCGGATTATTGTAAGGAGATGTGGGCGGTCCAGAAGGAGCTGTCGGACGGTTTCAAGTTGTCGTTCGATAAGTTTGGACGTTCTTCGAGCCCGCAGAACCATGCCCTAACCCAACATTTCGCCGGACGGCTGGACGCGGCTGGGCTTATCGAAGAGCGCGTGGAGAACCAAGTGTACTCCCGCGCAGATGCTCGGTTCCTGCCCGATCGCTACATCGAAGGGACTTGCCCCAATTGCGGCTATGACCGCGCGCGCGGCGACCAGTGCGAGAACTGCACCAAGCAGCTCGACCCAACCGATCTAATCGAGCCGCGCTCGGCGATTTCTGGCTCGACTGATCTCGAGGTCCGCGAGACCAAGCACCTTTATCTTCGCCAATCCGCGCTTCGCGATGAACTGAACGACTGGATCGACGCGCAGGAAGACTGGCCGATCCTCACCACGTCGATCGCGAAGAAGTGGCTTAACGACGGCGATGGGCTTCAAGATCGCGGGATTACGCGCGATCTCGACTGGGGCATCCCGGTCAAGAAGGGACCAGCCCCCTGGCCTGGCATGGAGGGCAAGGTATTTTATGTCTGGTTTGACGCGCCTATCGAGTACATTGCCTGCGCGAAAGAGTGGGCAGACGCCGAAGGCCGCGCCGACGCCGACTGGGAACGTTGGTGGCGCACGGAAAGAGGAGCCCACGACGTCCGATACGTCCAATTCATGGGAAAGGACAACGTGCCATTCCACACCCTGTCTTTTCCCGCCACGATCATCGGCTCTGGGGAGGACTGGAAGCGCGTCGACTATATTAAGTCCTTCAACTACCTCAACTATGATGGCGGCCAGTTCTCGACCAGTCAGGGACGCGGCGTCTTCATGGATCAGGCGCTTGAGGTTTTGCCAGCGGATTACTGGCGCTGGTGGCTCCTCAGTCACGCGCCTGAGAACTCCGACAGCGAATTTACGTGGGAGAACTTCCAAGCAAGCGTCAACAAGGACCTCGCGGATGTGCTTGGGAACTTTGTGAGCCGGGTCACGAAGTTCTGTCGCTCAAAGTTCGGAGAGATTGTTCCGGAGGGAAGCGGAGCCGACACAAGCGAGGTTGAGGCGGCACTCGTTGCACGGCTGCGCGCCTATGAAGGGCATTTGGAAGCGATCGAGGTCCGAAAGGCAGCGAGTGAATTGCGGGCGATTTGGGTGATCGGCAACGAATACCTGCAAGAGGCCGAACCATGGGCGGTGTTTAAGTCCGATCCTGGCCGCGCCGCCTCGATTATCCGCTTTTCGCTGAACCTGATCCGCCTTTATGGAACGGTTTCCGCACCCTTCATCCCCGATGCGAGCAAGGCCATGCTAAAGGCCATGGGCGCGGAAGATGCCAAGTGGCCAGAACATCTGCCGGCTGCATTGACGGCCCTACGGCCGGGACAGGTTTTCCATGTTCCAGAAAATCTCTTTCGGAAAGTCACGGATGAAGAGCGCATCGACTGGCAGGCGCGATTCTCCGGCACGCGTTAGGCCACGTTGGGCACGCCCTGATCACGCACAAATCGGCTGTCGAACCGGGTCAGGCAGGGCTCGGAACGCGCACGGCACAGTGTTAGGGGCCCATTTAGATAACTTTTGATGGGGCAGGTTCCTGCGAGGCTGGACTTCGCGAGGTTCTGATCGGATGACAAGCCCATCCAACTCCAAGCTTGAAAATAGGATCAGCGGGCTCGCATGCATCGAGGAGATCCTCACGGCGTT
The DNA here is from genome assembly GCA_039027595.1 of Pseudomonadota bacterium. GTDB lineage: Bacteria > Pseudomonadota > Alphaproteobacteria > Rhodobacterales > Rhodobacteraceae > Ovoidimarina. The sequence continues at coordinate 5,398 of JBCCKB010000245.1, forward strand.
GACGTGACCCTGTCGGCCAGCACACTTGGGTACTGCTTTTGCGCATGCCGGTTGCAAGGCGCCAGCTGACTTACTGTCCCATGGCGACGCTGTAAGACTCGCCTCCAAACTACTCCACGTGCGTGCCCGAGGACCGAACGCGGCGGCGAGGGGATTGTCGCGTTAATCTCCAGCCGTCCCGTCTTCGTTAGGCAACAAAGTCATCGGCAAAGAGCGACACGTTGTCCAAAAGCACACCATATCCATCGGAGGCTCCCGGCTCGGTGCTCTCACGGAACGACAGGCGATCCGCGCCGCCGCTGCCGGTGACCTCCGCCGTGACCCGCTCCCAACCGGGCCCGCCCGC
>JBCCKB010000246.1:0-5703 GCA_039027595.1 Pseudomonadota bacterium
CACCAAGCAAAACTCGGTTCAATCGCGCGCCGATCTTGGCGATTGCCGGTTCCGTCATCATTGACCAATGGTCGCATTCGCATACGACCACCTCGGTATCCTCCCGCACGAGCGCGTCCCACCCGATCATTGGACCAGCCAGTAGGAAAAGCACCCCGGCACGGCGCGCGCGAAAAAGCGTGACATTGCCCTCGTATGGCTGCGGTCTGTACCCGCGCTGCGCCTCCACGAAAGCGTGGTTCAACCTGTAGCCAATGAGCTCTTCCGGAATTCGTTCGCCAGCACGCAAGCAGCTCTCGATCTTGCCTCTGGCCGCCATTCGGACCCGAGCCTGCCGCTGGCGGCCGATGAACCCCATGGCAAACCGAATGTCCCATCGCCGCGCGGACCATATCTTTTGCAAAACACCGACCTGGCGATTAGCGGCGTCGGCGGCGAGCGTGTCAAACAGCACGACCCGCTCGGCCTCCTCACCCTGGCTGCGCAACAGGCGCGCCATTTCAAAGGCCACAAGTCCGCCCCCGGAGTAACCACCGAACCGGTAAGGACCCGTCGGATAAACAGCGCGAATTTCACTTAGGTAGCGCTCGGCCATTTCTTCGATCGTGCGATCTACCTGCAATCCGCCGTCCGAACCACGCGCCCGAAGTCCCCAGAATGGAATCCGTGGATCAAGAAATCCTGCCAACGCCCTAAACGTCAATACATTTCCGCCCGCGCCGTGAACGACGAAAAAGGGTGCCACCCCAGCCTGACCCTGTGAAATCCGGACCAAGGACGGCTGCTCCTCAGGCGCGAGCGACGCAAGGGAAGGCGCGTCTACGCTCTGCGCTTGTTCACATTCGCGGGAAACCCGGTCGGCCAACGCCCCCAAGGTCGGCGCCTCAAAGAGCGTTGCCAAGGGCAATGTCACGCCAAACCGCCGGCGGATTTGACCGAACATTCTCACGGCGTTGAGCGAGTGCCCTCCGAGGGCGAAGAAATCGTCGGTCTCCGCCACGTTTTGCAGTCCGAGTGTTTCCGACCAGAGCACCTTGAGACCGGCAGCAACCGTATCCGACGGCGCGGTGTCCAGCCGAGCCTGTTCGGAAGTGGTCAGCGGTGGCGCGTGCTCCTCCGTCATCGAGGTTCTGATGTCTTCGGGATCGACCGGCGAGACAACGAGCCCACGGCCCGCATAGTGAAACGCGCGGGAAAAAACATCGGCGGCCTCGGCACGCCTTATCCCGGACGCCAGGAGGCGTTCGGTCAAAGTTGGATCGGGCACGGTACCCAACGAGCCCTCGGTGACAGCTCGAAGCGCGAGCTGCTCGATTTTCATGACACAGGTCCCGGCGCGGTCATGGAGGTTTACATCGAAGGTCACGAAACTCCGGTCCTCTCCTCCGCGCCGTGTGGCCCGGGCGACAATCGTTTCGGGAAGCGGTCCGAATTGCGTGATGCATCCGATCGACATCGGCGCGTAGACCAGTCCCTTGCGAGCCGCTGGGGACAAAAGATGCAGGCCGACGGTCGCGCCCAGATCCAAGAGAGCCGGATGTGCGGGATGAATCGCAAGATCCCCCGCAAAACCAGGTGCCAGACGAAGGATTGCCGTCGCGATTTCCGCATCGCGGTCAACGCCTCCCGTAACATGCCAGCGCGGTCCGAACTCAAGGCTCCCCGCCTGCGCTGCAAGATCTTTGCCGTGGCACTCGATAAGCTTCTGGGGCGCCGTCATTGTTGGCCCAGAACGTTCTCGGGCAACCTCGATGATGCCGGTCGCGTGTTCGGTGGGCGCGGCGCCTGCAGATGCGCGGCTCTCCATGCGGAGCTCGTAGATAGGTCCTGCGCGCCGCAAGATCACCGAGAACCGTCTCGGCAACCCGCCTGGAAACCGCATCGGAAGTGCGAAAGACAGGGATTTCAATGAAACCGTCTTGGCTTGACCCAGGGCCTCGCGCGCAGCGGCAAGCGCGCGCTCGACGTAAGCCGAGGCCGGTAATACGGGCTCGCCATCGATCTTGTGGTCGGTGAGTGCCCAGTCCTTTTCGGGATCCAGGATCGTCTCGAACCGAACTTCATTTGGGGCCTGATCCTGCTTGATGCCCAAGAGCAGGTCGGACCCGGCACCCACCTCACCGGCACCATAGGATTTGGCGGCCATGCCAACATCACGCCAGATCCCCCAACCAATCCAAAGCCCGTCACTTCGTGCCGCTGCCACAGCTTCTGCCGCTGCATTCGCAGATGCGTAAGCGGTCTGTCCCGGGGGCCCGATGACCAAAGACGTGGATGAAAAAACTGCGAAGAGATCAATCGAACCGTCAGGGAAGACAGCGTCGAGCACCCTCGCGCCGGCGTCCTTCGCCGCCATCACGGCACGCGCATCCTTCACGGTCTTGGCGGCAAGAGGCGCATCGTCAAGAATCCCGGCCGCGTGGATGACGCCATGGACCTCGCCAAACGTCGCTTCGAGTTCTGCACGCGCGGCACGCACCGCCGCAATGTCGGTGACATCCGCCGCAATTCCCAATACAGCGCCACCAAGATCAGAAATCTCGGCCTCAAAGTCGCGGGGGATCTCCGCCTGCCGCGATAGAAGGCCGACCTTTGCCCCCGCCGTTTTGGCGATCCAACGCGCGAGGTCGCGCCCAATGCCCCCCGTTCCGCCGCTAATGAGATACGTCCCGCCAGCGCGAAGCCGGCGGGGAACCCCGTCGGGGGCGTCAATCCTTACCGGGTGATGGGTGCTCACCAACCGCTTACCCGCCAGATGCGTTACCCAGTCATCCTCCAGCGGCCCAGCGGCCTCGGCGACGAGGGCGCTGCCCGCGTCCGGATCCACGCCCACCAGGATGGCCTTCAGCCCGGGAACCTCCCGCGGCGCGGAGCGGACCAGTCCGAGAAGACGCTGTGCGCGGGGGGAATAGCGTGGTGCTCCATCCGGTCCCGCGACGGAATCAACCGCGATGCTAAGGCAAAGCTCCGCGCCGCCATGGGTGGTCTGGAGACCCTGAGACAACAGAAAGATGTACTCGAACGGATCCGTGGTGACGGTGCCATCCAAGGCCCAAAGAAAGAGGATCCTTGGGGGCAAATCGCCCAGGCGGTCAGCGAGCCGCGCGTAGTCCTCAGGCCTGTCAGCGCGAAGTGTAATGCTCTCTCCATTGTCCACGAAGTCTGGCCCCGGGCGAATGACGGTAACCCTGGCACCCGCTTGCGAAAGGACCTCCAGGCAATGCACGCTCACGGGCTCATCGCCCGCAAAAACGATCCAATCACCACTGGGGGGCAGGTGCTGTAGTGGGCGCTCTGTCCAGGTTCTTTCCGAAAACCAATCCGCCAGATCCTCGCGGCGCTCGAGCCCTTTACGCGTTGGCTCCGGCGCCTCCGAGGACATGCCGTTACCAGGCTCAATCCAGTGCCGATCCTTGGCAAACGGATAGGTGGGAACCGAAATGCGGCGCCCACCCGGGGCCTCCGTCCGCGAGATGTCAACCTCGACGCCGTGCGCCCAAAGGCCCCCAAGCGCGGTCAGGGCGACGCCCATCTCATCGGCCGCGTCCCGGGGTCGCGGCGCGGAGGCAAGGATCCCACGCGGGACATGGGACACACCCGCGTCCGCCACCAGCGGGCCAAGGGTCTGACCTGGTCCCATTTCCACCACCACCCGGTCCGGCGCGTTGAGAACCGCCGACACCGCATCGTGGAAACGCACGGTATCTCGCAAGTGACCCACCCAGTAATCCGCCGACACGAGATCGTCGCCCACACACCAATCACCCCGTCGTGATGACACCATGGGAACGGATGTTACGCCGAACTCAATCCCGCTTAGTGCGTTGCGGAACCGCTCGAGCTGACCATCGAGATGCCGGGAATGCGCGGCCACGCCAATGGCAATCCGCTGCGGGCTCAATCCTTCGCATTCAAGCGTATGCTCGAACGCCGCAATGTCTGCGGGATTGCCCGACACAACGGTGGCGTCGCGCCCGTTCAGTGCGGCAATGTCCAACGTCCCACCCAGCTTGGCGCGCAGGGCCTCCCCCCCAAGTGGCACCGCGGTCATCGCGCCCTCTGGAGCGGCCTCCATGACCAGACCACGGGCAACAACGATCCTCAGGGCGTCTGCCAGCGTGAGCGCGCCGGTCAACACAGCACCGGCATATTCTCCGGCCGAATGCGCAAGGATCGCAGCCGGCATCACCCCCCAGCTCTTCCAAAGTGCTGAATAGGCGTATTCGATGATAAAGAGCGCCGGGAGAGCGTAGGCCGAACGCGCGATCTTGGCGACGGCTTCGGGATCGTCGCGCCCACGCGCGAACATCATCTCCCGAAGGTCGCTAGGCGCGGTCTTTGGAAGCACCGCAAAGCACTCGTCCACCGCCGCTGCGAACGCCGGTGATTGCGTATACAGGCCTGCCCCCGCGCCGGGGTACTGCGCGCCTCCGCCTGGAAAGAGAAAGACCACCGACGGGGGCTCGGGCGCGGCATGACCCCGTACCTTGCATGGCGAGGTTCTTTCCTGCAACGCATGCAAGAGCAAACTGGGCGTCTTGGCTGCTATCGCCATGCGCGCAGGAAACGCATGGCGCCCCTCTGAGAGGCTTGCCGCAATATCGGCCATGGCGGGTGCCTCGTGATCAAGAAACGTCGCCCACTTAGGCGGGATCCGATCTAGGGCGGATGTGTCGCGCGCCGAAAAAAGGCATAATTGCCAGGCGTTATCTTCCACCGATGGGACAGGAGGCGAAGCCTCTTCGACGATCACATGGGCATTCGTCCCGCCGACACCCAGCGAATTCACCGCCGCGCGACGTGGAGCGTCCGAGGCCCAGGCGCGCGCCGCCGCCTGAACGGCAAATGGGCTTATCGCGAAATCATGCCTCGAGGTCGGGCGTGCCACATGGAGGCTTGCTGGGAGGTGGCGCTTCCGGAGAGCCTCGACCACCTTGATCAACCCTGCCGCTCCGGCAGCCGTATCGAGATGGCCAATATTGCCTTTCAGCGACCCGATCCCAATCGCACCCACGCCCGCCGCGCCATAAGCCTCAGCAAGCGCTTCAAGCTCGATCGGATCGCCAATTGCAGTGCCGGTGCCGTGGGCCTCCACATAGCCAATGTCGCCCGCTGCGAGACCGGACAGAGCCAATGCCTCCGCAGCGGCCTCAGCTTGTCCGTCGACCGAGGGCGCAAGGTAGCTTGCTTTGCCCGCGCCATCATTGTTCACCGCGCTGGCGAGTATGACAGCCTTTATGTCGTCGCCCGCGGCTTCCGCGTCCTCAAAGCGCCGCAGCGCCAGGACGGCGGCACCCGAGCCGAAAACCGTGCCTTGGGCTCCGTCATCAAAGGGCCGGCAAAGCCCGTCGGGCGACAGAATTTCACCTTCTGCGTAGCGGTATCCGTGGCCGTGGGGCAACTCGATTGTCACGCCCCCGGCCAGGGCGAGGTCGCACTCCATGTTCAAGAGCGCGCCAATCGCGGCGTGAACCGCCACAAGCGACGTTGAACAGGCCGTTTGGATCGCGACGGATGGGCCTGTGAGATTGAGCAGGTAGGACAGACGTGACGGCAGAAAATCCTTGTCATTGCCCGTATGTCGGAGAAGGAACAGCCCGATGTCTTCGACAAGATCGGGATTTGTCAGGAGGTTGTACGTCAGGTAGGCCTGCATGCCTGATCCAGCGTAAACACCTATCCGACCGTCAAAACGCCCAGGGA
>JBCCKB010000247.1:0-5702 GCA_039027595.1 Pseudomonadota bacterium
CGCTCCGTTGAGCCTCTGTCCCAGGGGTGCCCTCAAACGGGCAATCGCGGATTGGGGGCGGCATGGACTGAAGCCAAAAATCGGCATCGAGCTTGAGGCCTATGCACTCCAGGGTGACGAGGCCGGCCGCCTTAGGCCCTATGACGCGCCGGGTGCGGTTGTCTACGGAACCGGGCCCTTCGCCGACCCGATCCGCTTTAACGACCGCATATGGGCCAAGGCGGACGCACTGGGCTTTTCGCTCGACATGGTCACGGCCGAGTATGACAGCCCTCAATACGAATACACCCTAACCTTTGACGATGCCCTGAAGGCGGTTGATGACATTGTGCTCTTCCGTCAGATGGCCCGCGAGATCGCGCTGGATCACGGAATCATCCTGACCTTCATGCCAAAGCCGGTCCCCGAACTCGGGGGCTCGGGCATGCATATCAACATGAGTTTCACCGATGCCGAGGGCGCGAACGCGCTTGTAGACGGACCCAACGGCGGCCCCGATCATTTGAACGCGCTCGCGAAAGGATGCGTCGCGGGCCTTGTGCATCACCACAAGGCTCTCGCGGGTCTTCTTGCGCCAACAGCCACCTCCTATCTCCGGCTCCAACCGGGAGCGCTCTCGGGCTATTGGAAAAACTGGGGCGGAGACCACCGCGGCGTGACCACTCGGGTGTCGGGTGAGGGCGGCCAGAAAGCCCGGCTCGAGCATCGGATGGCCGATGCGTCGGCCTCCCCTCATACCGCGGTCGCGGCCGTTTTGCAGGCTGCGCGGCTTGGGTTCGAGAACGGTTACGCCTTACCACCGATCGAAACCGGCGATGGATTTGACCGCACCGATGCCCGTGACGGCGTGGCTGCGAACCTGCGGCAGTCAATTCGCGATCTCGTGGCCGACAGTGAGCTTGTTGCGGCGGTGGGCGCGGATCTCGTCGCCAATCACGCGTTTATGAAACAGCGCGAATTTCGAAAGACACGAGATCTGGAGCCCAACGCGCTGCTCGACTTCTACGTGTGGTTTCTGTGAAAGCATGCGGATCGCGATCCTGATCACCAACACCGATGTGAGCCAGTTCGCGCAGACCCGCCCGCATGATGGCGAGAAGTTCACATCGCTTTTGCATGAGGTCCGGCCCGATTGGGCCACGGAGTGGTTCTGGGCGTGGAAGGGCGATCTTCCAAAAGATATCAATGCGTTCAATGGCGTTCTTGTCACGGGAAGCCCGGCTTCGGTCAATGACGGTGCAGGTTGGATCGATGACCTCGAGGCGCTGGTTCGCAGCCTCATTGATGATGCAATGCCGCTGTTTGGCGTGTGCTTCGGGCACCAATTGATTGCCCGGGCCCTTGGGGCGCATATCGTGACCAATCCATTCGGCTGGAGCCACGGGCTTCTCGAGATCGACCGCGTGCTGGCGCGGCCATGGGATAAGGGCTTGCCCGACAGCTTCGCGCTTTACGGCTCCCATATCGAGCAGGTGGACCGACTGCCGCAAGGTGCCACGCCGGCGTTTCGCAGCGCTGTGTGTCCGGTGGCGGGGTTCGCGCTGGGTGCGCATGTGTTGACAGTTCAGCACCACCCGGAAATGACCCATGAGTTCGTCACCGATCTTGTTGAGACCTATGCGGACACGGTGGGCGAGGCGACGACGATCAAGGCCCGGGCGTCCCTCGCCCGGAAGGCCGATCGAGCGCCATTCGCCGAACTCATCGCGCGTTTTTTTGAGGCATCCGCGCGGTCGCATGCCGTTGACGCAGAATAGAAGCAGCGCCCATTCCGCTTGCGCTCGATCCGGCGGTTGAGGCGAGAAACACCGTGAATGGTAAGACACAGAGGACACCTTGAACCCGCAAAGCCGGGCGAGCCCCAACCTGGGTCGCCTTGCAGCCGCGAAAATCGAGACGTGGTTCAGACCCGCCCAATCCGGACCCTGCATCACCATGCCACTAGCTCGGCCGCGTCATCCCAAGCGGGCTCTCAATTCAGGGTTGGATCAATCAGGTGGACGGCGCCTCGCACCCAGCATGCGGACAGGGACGCCCTATCCCAGATCCACCTCCACCACGCCACCCGGTTCCGCTGCGCGCGATTGGCAAAGAATGATCGCGTCCGCGCGCTGCGCTTTGGAGAGCACGAAATCCCGGTGTTCCACCGCGCCCGCAACAAGACGGCACTTGCAGACCCCGCAAATTCCATCGGCGCATTTGACATCCACCGCGACCCCATTCTCGGCGAGAATATCCGTCGCGGTCTTCTCTGCGGGAATGTCGAACGCCCGGCCGTCCGAGAGCTTGAGGGTGAAGGGGTGGTTCTCGTAATCCGGCGTCTCAGGCGCGCTGAAATACTCAAGGTGGCGCGCGTCCTCGGGAAATCCGCCTGCCTCGGCGGCGGCCATGACCGCGTCCATGTACGGCTCGGGTCCGCAGCAATAGACATGCGCGCCGGGCGTGTAATCCGCGAGCAGGCTGCCAAGGTTCGCACGGCCGCCCTCGTCGGAGACGTGGATTTGGACCTTGTCCGCCCATGCCATGGAGGGAAGGACCTCCAGGAACCCGGCCGTCTGGCGGCTTTTGATCGAGTAATGCAAGGTGAATTCCCGGCCGAGCGCATGGAGCCTATGGGCAAAGGCAATCATCGGCGTCACGCCGATCCCGCCTCCCATAAGCAGGCTACTTGCGGCGGTCTCCACGAGTTCGAAATGGTTGATCGGCTTGGACACAAAGACCTTCCGACCCTTGGCGAAGATACGGTGCAAGAGCATCGAGCCGCCGCGGCCCGCGGCCTCCCGTAAGACAGCGATCTGATAGCGGGAGCGATCGGCCGGATCGCCGCAGAGCGAGTACTGGCGCAGGTATTCGGGTGTGACGACAATGTCGAGATGGGCGCCCGCGCGCCATTCCGGCAGCTCCGCACCGTCCAGGGCGCGGAACTCGTAAAGCGTGAGATCGGGGGCCATCGGTTTGGCCTCGGCGACCTCTACCCGGAGAACCGGGCTTTCGCCGTCGCCGAGGTAACGATGGACCACGGTCTCGTCCCCAGACCTCAGGCGGCGCTGATACTCCTCCGCCGTCACAAGGGCCTGGTAGGCCTCGATCCCAGCCTCGCGGTCCATGGCAAAGGGATAAGGCCAGGGATGTGGCGCGAGCGGCGCGGGATAAACCGCCAAGGTTTGATCCTCGTGTCGGATCTCCAGATCCTTCTGAAGGTCGCGCCGGTTCGGGGGTATTTGCGTTGGCCGGTATGCGCCGTCCTCCTCTAATTCGAGATCCCACCACCAAGCCTTCGCCGCGTTGATCCCACCGCGTCCGAGCGCGTCGTCAAGCTTGGCCAAGGGCCGAGCCATGGAGGGAATATTGGACGCCGCCCACCGGAACGGGGCTTCGGCAAAAATGCCCTCGAGGTTCCATGGACAGGTCTTCATGCAGCGCCCGCACATTGCACCACCTTCCGTTGTAATCCGGTAGGTCGCGCATTTCTGACTATCGGACTTCCAAATTTCGTAGCCATTGAACATGCGTTTCGGGCCAGCGGTAATGGCACCCGATGGGCATTCCCGAGCACATTTGTTGCAGGCTTCACAGAACCTCTGGAGCCCAAAATCGATTGGCTTGTCATGGGCGATCGGCATCGTGGTGGTAACGACGCCGGATTTGAGCCGGGGGCCGAGATAGGGGTTTAGGATCACCTCGCCGATCCGGCTCACCTCACCCAGCCCTGACAACAAGAGAAGCGGTGGCTGCAAGACCTCACCATCAAGCACCGTATGTGCCTTGGCCTCATAGCCAAGCGATCGGATATGCGCGGCGATCACGCCACCCAGAAGCGAGAATCGTAGATACGCGCGCATGGATTGCGCGACCGAGATCCAATCGTCTCCGCTTGCGCCCTCCATTGTCTCGTAGCCCTGATCGATGATCATCGAGATGGCTTGGTCATGCGGCGGATCGATGGGCGCGCCAGTGGCGTCGTGGCTGTACCAGGCCCAGTTCGGGCAGCGGCTGAGGCCGACGGCGTCAACGCCAAGGAAGTAGCACGCCGCCTTGATATTGGCCGCGTTTCTCGCTGGGTCGGCGGGTTTCTTTGCCGTCGGCTGGGGGGGACCATCCTGCAAGAGCACAAAGGCGCCAAGCGCCCGGCGCTGGGCCGAGGACGGCGCGGCCTTTCGGACATAGTGCCCACCCTTGGCGCCGTCCTGGAGCGGTTTTCCCATATCGCCAAACTGCGCGCGCGCGAACATGTCCGCCCGCTTGGGGACCCGGGCAACGCGGGCCTCGTCGATATATGTGGTGGGCGTCTCCACGCGTTTGAGCCGCTCGAACGGGTGCGGCCCCTGGGCAAAGTCCCGCGCCGCGAACGGGTCGCGCGTCCGCGCCGATTTCGCGTGGCCGTAGCCTAGCCACCAAGCTGGATCGATCCTGGGCTGCTCGCGCGCCGGGGCCAATGGAAGGTCTGTGGCCAGATCTAGCAGGCACGTGATCGCGGCAAGCCCAAACGACGCGCCGACATATGGCGCGACCAATTCGCCGCGTTCCCAGGTTGTCAGCCCGGAGGCAACACTAAGCCTGTTAAGGCAGACATCCGACGCCGAGGCGGAGTGCGCCTTGGCCTCATACCCCAAAAGCCGAAGGTAGTTTGCGATCACGCAGGCCGTCTCGTTGGCCCTCAGCGCCCCGCGATGGGCGCGCGCGTCGCGGATCCAGTCGCAGCCAGCTTCGTCGTCGCGCGGTTCCCGGGGGTTCTCGTACAGAAAGACGATCGCATGGTCATGGCGCACGATGGAGGAGGCCGGCGCCTCCATGCTGTCCTTGAGGTCGGCCATGATGAGGTCAATGCCCGACGCCAAGGTCTTGGTCTGTCGGGTCAACAGCTCGTGACGTAGGGCTTCGATCTCAGGGTTTTGAATTGCCTCCGACAAGCGCGCGGCCTTGGGAAGCGTGCAGATGCCCACCATGGATGCGTCGTTGAAGTACCCAAACGCCTTGAGGTGCTCTGCACGCTCAAGAGGAGCTTCTGGTATCGCCGAGCGGGTTTTGTTCACCAGCCCGTCACGGATGACATCAAGCATTGCTTGGTAGGTGGCCATCGAAGCCACGATGCTGCCGCTTTCGCCGGGGCGTTCAAACGAAAGCGGTTCTTGACGTGGGATGTCGTCAAGCCTGGCAGGACCTTGACACCTCACCAGGCGCTCAAGCGGGTAAGGCCCGAGATGGATGGGGCGCTTACGACTGGAAAAGAGGCGCTGTCTCAACATTGCGTGCTCTTCGGGCTTAGGGCTGGGGAGCGGCCTTGGCAAGCAGACCTTGTGTTTGCATCGCAGGGTGATCGACGATCTGTGAGGGGTACCGCGGCCCTAAATGCCGCCAATCGGTTGGAGCGAGCACGCTCACTTCGCCCTTGCAAATCGGCGCACCAGGTCCGAACACGGTAAGGTGCGATGGGGCGGATCCATGGGAGGTCGGCATGCTGGAGCAGGCAGAGATTGACCGGCTGCGTGACGCGGTCGTCCCGCCCCAGGGACACGTGATCGAAGGGCGGCGGGATCCGGCCCAGGGCGGTGAAGAGCTTGACGTGATCAACCCCGCCGATGGATCAACGATCACGACCATCGCGCGTGGCACTAAGGCGGATGTTGGCCGCGCGGTCGCATCTGCGCGCGCCGCCTTCGCCGATGGACGCTGGTCGCGCATGCCGCCCGCCGCGCGAATGA
>JBCCKB010000248.1:0-5680 GCA_039027595.1 Pseudomonadota bacterium
GCTTGAACCCCAGACCAGAGCGCGGTGGCCAGGGCGAGGCCCAAAACGAGCGTGAGCAATTGGAACGGACGCCGACGCCAGTGCGACAGGAGAGCCTGAAGGGCAACCAGGCTCACGGGGCAATGCGTCCATGCGAGAGTGTCAACTTGCGCGACAGTCGCCCAGCAAGCCTGGCGGAATGGGTCACCAGCAAGAGCGCTGCCCCAGTTTCACCGGTTAACTCTAGGATGAGATCGAGGACGCCATCTGCTGTAGCCTCGTCGAGGTTGCCCGTGGGCTCATCGGCCAGGATTAGCGCGGGCCTCGGGGCGAGCGCGCGCCCAATCGCCACCCTTTGCTGCTGACCCCCGGACAGCTCTTCCGGGAACTTCCGGGAATGCTCCGCAAGTCCTAGTCTCTCCGTAAGCTCGGCCGCCCAGCTTTCGTCTTCGCGCCCAGCGAGACGGGCTTGAAACGCAATGTTCTGGGCCACGTTCAGCGAGGGAATGAGATTGAATTGTTGAAACACGATCCCCAGGGCTTCCCGTCGCAACGCCGCGCGACCGTCATCGTCCAACGAGCCCAGATTGCGGCCGGCGAGCACGATCAGCCCGCTATCGGCCGGCTCAAGCCCCGCGACCACGTGAAGGAGCGTCGACTTGCCCGAGCCGCTTTCTCCGGTCAAAGCAATCGTTTCTCCGACTCCAAGGCTAAGATCCACTGTGTCGAGCACCGAGACAGGACCTGCCTCGCCGGGAAAGGCCTTAGTTAACGACTGAACATTCAGAAGCATGGATAGCGACATATTCCGGGAGACCCTTCAGTCGACTGCAAGACCGCTTGGAACGGCGTCTGGTCGCCCAAGCGGCCGCGTTTCGGCTGTTTTGCCAGTTAGCGCATGAAGAAAGGCGATGAGATCGGCAATCTCGCGATCCCCCAGACCCGAAACCGGTTCAATGTCGATGACGGCTGCCTGACGCGCCATCTCTCGGGCGTCATCGCGGATCACGAAGTCAATTGCCGTCAGCCACGGCGCGTCGGGCAGCTGCGCCATGTCAGGGGTCCAGGCCGCGCGCGCCGCGGCCGGATTAAGGTGGTGCCGGACAATCCCCTCCAACGTCGGATATGCGCCATTGTGCCCATAGGGCGCGGTCAAGGCCACATTGCGGAGTGCGGGTGTCCGGAAACGATATGCATCTGCAATCCGGTCGCTCTCGCCCATTCGGCCAAGATCGCGGGCGTAGGGGTCAAACCGGCGCGTGCGCCCGGGTCCAAAGGCCGGCAGGCCGAGCGCATGGAAGCCATGGTCGGTCAGAAGTGGACCGGCATGGCAAGACGCACAGGATGCATGGTCAAAAAATAGCTCCATGCCGCGATGTGCAGCATCCGACAGCGCGGACGTTTCTCCAGCCAGATAGGCATCAAACGCGCTGTCGTGATTGCGCCATTCAAGCGCAATGAACGCGCCCAAGGCATTGGCGACGTCAACGATTGTCACGTCCGAGGGCTCGTCAATATGCGCATAGGCTGCCGCGAAAAGGCGGCCATACTCGGGAATCGTGCGCACGCGCTTGGCCAGGATCGGCCAGGCGGCGTCTATTCTGTCATGAACCGCGCCCGCGATCTCGTTCTCGCGCGGATTGCCGGCCATCTCGAACTGGGCGACCAGCGGCAAGAGCGCCTGCGCGGAAAGCGGGGTGTCCAATCCTTCGGGCAGCCACTCTTCGGCCGGCGTGTCGAACCCGTTGCCATACTGCTCCGAGACCGAAAGACGCCCGTCGTGGAAGAGGATCCGAACCTCCCGGTGGCCCAGGTTCCATAGGGCGGGGGCGTTCCTTGGGATCCGTTTCTTGATCCGAGAGGCGCCGACGCCCCCGGTCCTGTCAGGGCCCACGCCTACACCACCCTCGCCAATCCCCAGGCTTACCCCATCTGTGCCGCCGTGGTTATGGTGGTGGCAGGTACCACACGAGATGTTACGGTTTCCCGACAGGATCTTGTCGTAGAAAAGGAGCCGGCCGATCTCGGCTTTGGCATGATCCACGGGTGCAAAGTCGGCGTCGCTCATGGGGGAAGGGAGACTTCCTGCGGTAAGCGGGGCCGCCAGGGCAAGAAGGGCGAGGAATTGGCGGAAAAACGCACCGTGCATAGGGTTATGTTCGCGGCTTTTCTGGCAGGCGCAAGCCCTGCCGTCGCGGATATCGAGGCGGCCCGGGATCTGATGGAGGCGGGGCGCTTCCAAGAAGCGATGATCGCCTTCTTGCCCGCCGCCCGTTCGGGGAACGCGGACGCCGAGGAACTGATCGGCGTGATGTACGCCTTGGGCCTTGGCGTTGAGCGCGACGATGTCCGCGCGTTCGAGTGGTACCTGCGCGCCGCGATGAAGGGACATCCGGGTGCCCAATCAGGGGTCGGCTGGTACTACGAGGTGGGGCGCGGCATGCCGGCCCCTGATCTCGTGCGTGCCTACATGTGGTATGTTCTGTCTGCCATTGGAGGCGACCCGGACGCGGCAATCAGCCAAGAAGAAGTTCGCAAGAAGATGACCCGAGAACAGATTGAAAAAGCAGAAATTCTTGTAAATGACTACAAGGGTTGGATGTATCCGTTCCGGTAGACGCGCCTTCGGCCAACCCCAGCGATATGATCCTTGGGTGCCCGCTGTATCGGCAGTTTCACCTGGAGCTTGCTCATCTAGAGCTCGTGACACTTGCGCTAGCGCGGGTTGACGAAGGGTCTGGGATTATGTGCCCGGTCGCGCATGAACGGTGAGTGTTGGAGGGGCGCTTTGGGCTGACCTTCACTGGCGGCTTTCCCGTCTTTCTTTCTGGTCCTCGCAAGTGCCGGCGGCAAGTGACGAGATGTCTGGCGCGCAGTGCAATTGCCCGAGCGGTCATGCGACGTCGCGCCGCACGAACAGGTCACACGGGCCATCCTTCTAGTGGGCTTTCGGATAACTTGGTTCTGCGACCGACCAACAAGCCCACCGCAGACGATATCCGTCCTCATCAGATCGCTCGCCAGAAGCCTGTCGTTTTGCGTTAGAGCTTTGGAATAGCTGGCGCGCCTTCGATCAGTGTATCGAGAAGGCCCTTTAGCTCGTCGACATCCGATGCCCCAAGCTGTTTTGCCATGATTGCGTTGTTTTCAACCGCGATTGGACTGCCTTGGACGAGGCGCTCGCGGCCAAGTTCCGTAAGGCGCACGGCACGGGTACGTCCATCGGCTTCACCGGGATCGCGGGCGATCAAGTCTTGGGTCTCCATTTGACCAAGGGCCCGTGAAATGGCGCTTCGGTCCACACGAAGATACCCCGCGATGTCAGACGGTTGATTGAGGTCTTCGTTGCCGACGGCCAAAAGGATGCACCAAGTCAGCCTGGTGAGGCCGATCTCCTTCAGACCCTGGTCGAGCCGGCGCTCTTGAATTCGGGCAGCGAGGGAAATCCGGTAACCAAGGGAGTCGTGTAATCGGTAACGCATGCGCCACCTATGGCAACCCGTCCGCTGGGCGCAAGCCGCCTCGCTCAGGTCTTTCCTATCCTTGGTGTCCCCGGCACTGTTGTGCGCATGAAACCCTATGACGCGATTCTCTTCGACAAGGACGGTACGCTTTACGACTTCCAAGGCAGCTACGGGCACTGGGCGCGAGACCTGGTCAGCCACTTGGCGGGCGATGACGGAGCACTTGCAGAGTGCCTCGCCGCCGAAATCGACCTCGACCTGGCGAACGGACGCTTTGGCCCAAGCAGCGTGGCCATCGCGGGCACTGCCCACGACATCGCCGAAGCCTTTCTGCCGCACCTCCGCGATCCGCCAGAGCGGAGCACCTTGATCCGTTGGATCGATGACAGCGCGATGTCGGTGCCGCTTCAGGAGGCGGTGCCGCTGTCCGCCTTTCTCGCCAGCTTAAGCGCCTTGGGCTACCAGCTGGGCGTTGTCACCAACGATTCCGAGGCGCCCGCGCGCGTGCATCTGGCTCAATCGGGCATTCTGGAGAGTTTTCAATTCGTTGCGGGTTACGATAGCGGCCATGGCGCGAAACCGGCGCCAGGGCCCCTTCTTGCGGGCGCAGCGGCGCTGGGTGTCGAGCCCCGGCGCGTGGTGATGGTGGGCGACAGCCGCCATGACCTTTTGGCGGGGCGCGCGGCGGGCATGGCGACGGTGGCGGTGTTGACCGGGCTCGCATCGCCCGAGGATCTCGATCCGCTCGCTGACGCCGTGCTTCCAGATATCGGCCATTTAACCGCTTGGCTCGGCGCGCAACCCTAAGCGGCGGTTCCTGGCTCTCAAACGACATTTCATGTCGCTAACCGCGCCGCCAAGTCGCGCTGGATTGCCGATCCTGCTCGAAGATCCGACGGGAGGCATCGCAATGGAGGCCGCGACAAAGCGCAGGCGAGCGGGGGGCCGGGCTGGCAACACTGGTCGACGGGGCGGGGCGGTGATCGAGCAGATGCCCTGGCGTTTGCCGATCAACACCGATGCGCCGACCGAACCGCTTACAAATACAGGCGTTCACGCGATCCACGACACCGCCATGCGAATTCTCGAAGAGATCGGGATCGAGTTTCTCAATGAGGAGGCGTTGGGCCTCTTCCGGGAGGCGGGTTGTCCGGTCGAGGATGCGCTTGTGCGCATGGATCGCGAATGGGTCATGGAGATGGTGGCCAAGGCGCCGTCATCATTCACCATCACGCCACGGAACCCCGCGCGGCAGATCACCTTGGGAAAGGGCCATATCCTGTTCGGCAACGTCTCCTCGCCGCCGAACTACTGGGATCTCGAGACTGGCAAGACACCGGGCAGCCGCGAGCAGTGCCGTACGCTCCTTAAGCTCACGCAGTCCTTCAACTGCATTCATTTCGCTGGCGGCTATCCTGTGGAGCCCGTGGATGTTCACGCGAGCGTTCGGCACCTTGATGTGCTCTTCGACAAGCTCACGCTGACCGACAAGGTGATGCACGCGTATTCACTTGGGCAGGAGCGCGTCGAAGATGTCATGGAGATGGTCAAGATCGCGGGCGGCCTGACGGAGGAAGAGTTTCGTGCGACCCCGCGCATGTATACCAACATCAATTCCACCTCGCCCCTAAAGCACGACTATCCGATGATCGATGGGTGTTTGCGCTGCGTGCGTCGCGGGCAGGCTGTGGTTGTTACCCCGTTCACGCTCGCCGGAGCCATGGCGCCGGTGACATTGGCGGGTGCGGTGGCGCAGTCGGTCGCCGAAGCGCTCTCGGCGATCGCGCTATTTCAATATGTGGCGCCGGGAAGCCCCTGCGTGATCGGTACGTTTACGTCGAACGTGGACATGAAGTCTGGCGCGCCAGCATTTGGGACACCCGAATACATTCGCGCGACACAGATGACCGGTCAGCTCGCTCGGTATTACGGGCTGCCCATGCGCTCTTCGGGTGTGTGCGCCGCCAATGTGCCTGACGGCCAAGCAATGTGGGAGACATCGAACTCGCTCTGGGCGGCGGTGCAGTCTGGGACCAACATGGTCTACCACGCCGCCGGGTGGTTGGAAGGTGGGCTTATCGCCTCGCCAGAAAAGTTCGTCATGGACTGCGAGGTGCTGCAAATGATCCAGCGCTACATGGAGCCCGAGCTGACGGCCACAGACGAGGGCGATCTGGCGTTTGACGCGGTGCGCGAGGTGGTGGGAACGGGGCATTTCTTCGGGCTCCAACACACCC
>JBCCKB010000249.1:0-5676 GCA_039027595.1 Pseudomonadota bacterium
GGCCGAGCGAAGCGCAACGCGGGCCGCACGCCCGCCGGCGCGGCGGACGCTTCGACGTGGCTTTGTCGTGGGCGCCTCGCTCATGACCTTAGCCTGACATTCTCGGGGTCCCAGAGCGGCCGATCCGGCTGGACAACTGCGGGCCGTCGCTCGCCAAAGATCTCCACATCTATCTCGGTGCCAGGCTCAGCCAAGTCGGTTCGAAGCATCCCCAATGCAATCGAGGCGTTCACGCGGTATCCCCAAGCGCCGCTCGTGGTCTCCCCGACAACCTCCTGATCCTTCCAAAGCGTCGACATATAGGGCGCGTCGGCTCCGTTGGCATCGACCACGAGGGTGACGAATCGCTTGGTGACACCGCGCTGTTTCTCCGACAGTAGCGCTGCCTTGCCGGGAAAGTCCTGCGGCTTGTCGAACTTGATAAACCTGTCAAGGCCGCCCTCGAGCAGGCTGTAGTCGGTGGAAAGATCACCCTTCCAAGCGCGGTAACCCTTCTCCATCCGGAGTGCGTTCAGCGCGAACATTCCAAACGGTGTCGCCCCTGCATCGATCAGCGCGGCATAGACATGGCCCGCGTCTTCGATCTTTGAATGGACTTCCCAACCAAGTTCACCGGCAAAACTGACGCGCACGAGCTGTGCCCAGACGCCCGCAACCTGTGCCGACTGATGCGTCAGCCATGGCTGGGTCAGATCAGCATCGGTGAGCGTCGATAAGAGATCCCGGGACTTTGGACCCGAAACGATCTGGCAAGAAAAGTCTTGCGAGACATTCTCCAACGTGAACTCAGCGTCCTTGGGCGTGTTTTTGGTCAGCCAACCATAGTCATGCCACTCCGCGAGCGCCGCCGTGATCAGAAAAAAGAAATCCTCGGCAATCCGCATCGCTGACATTTCAGTGACGATCCGTCCTCGATGATCGGCCATGTAAAGGAGCCCGATGCGCCCCACTTTTGGGATGCCGCCGGTACAAAGGCCCCGGAGCCACTCCGCGGCACCCGGCCCCTCGAGGCGGTATCGGGAGAAGCCAGGTAGGTCGAGGACGCCCACGCCATCGCGGACGGCCTCGCATTCCGCACGAACCCTCGGCTCCCACGGACCAGCCCGATCCCATGTCTGGGTGGCCGCTTCGGAGGTGTCGTCTCCTGGTTTGGCGAACCAGGTGGCGCGCTCCCAGCCATTGAAGGGCGCCATCTGCCCGCCCAGGGACTTGATCCGTTCGTGCGCGGGCGACAGCCGCCGGTCGGGAGCGGCGGGCCATCGGTGATGCGGGAAATGCATCCCGTACTCATGGCCGTACACTTCTTTGGCCTTTTCCACGCAGTATTCCGGGTCGGTGTACCCAGTGAAACGGCGTGGATCGCAGGACCACATGTCCCACTCGGTGGCGCCTTCAGTGATCCACTCGGCGAGAACCTTGCCCGCGCCACCGCCCTGGGCGATTCCAAAGGTAAAGACACAGGCCTCGAAGGCGTTTGGAACCCCGGGCATGGGGCCAATCAATGGTAACCCGTCTGGGGAATAGGGGATCGGCCCGTTGATCACCTTGGTCACCCCCGCCTCCGCCAGGAGTGGCACCCGCGCCATCGCGTCCTCGATGTAGAACTCGAGCCGCTCAAGGTCGTCGGGGTAGAGCTGGAAGCTGAAGTCATCAGGGAACGGATCGTCCGCGGTCACCCAATGCGCCTTGCAGTTCCGTTCGTAGGGACCAAGATTGAAGCCGTTTTTCTCCTGCCGAAGGTAGTAGGAGATGTCGACATCCCGCAGAAGCGGCAGCTTGCCGCCCGTCTCGGCGGATCGGTCCTTGAGCTCATCGACCTCGTCAAAGAGAATGTATTGGTGGCTCATCACAGCCATCGGGACCGGCCGACCGCCAAAGGGGCGAAACCATTCGCCGACCTTGCCTGCGTAGTAGCCGGCGGCGTTAACGACATATTCCGCGCGGATATCGCCCTTCTCGGTGTGAATTACCCACTCGCCATTCTCTCGCGAAACGCCCGTTGCGGGGCAAAAACGTATGATCTGCTGGCCCATGTCGCGAGCCCCCTTGGCAAGCGCCTGGGTAAGCTGCGCGGGGTCGATATCGCCATCCGCCGGGTCGTAAAGCGCCCCCGTGAGATCGTGGGTTTCAATAAACGGGTAGAGGGGTTTGATGTCCTCAACGCCAAGAAGATCAATTTCCATGCCCTGGTAACGGCCCATACCTCGAGCGCGTTCAAACTCCTGCATCCGCTCTTTTGAGTGCGCAAGCCGGATTGATCCCGTCACGTGGTAGTTCATCGGATAGTCGACCGCATCCGATAGCCCTCGATACAGTTCGGTCGAGTACCGTTGCATGTTCATGATCGACCACGACGTCGAGAATGTCGGGACATTGCCCGCCGCGTGCCAGGTCGATCCCGCCGTAAGTTCGTTTTTCTCCAAGAGCACACAGTCGGTCCACCCCGCCTTACCGAGATGATAGAGTGCGGAGGCGCCCACAGCTCCACCGCCAATGATCACGACACGTGCTTGAGAGGGTAGGTCCGCCATGCTCACCTCCATGCGGTCAACGTCCTTTGTGGGTTGAGTATTCGCCCGCGGCGCCGCGTTTTCAATTCTCGATTAGGCGCTGTATTGATCGAAATTTCCGATTAGACTGCATGGGAGCACTCTGGCGCAACATGCCACGTCTTTGAAGACTTCAGACTTGAGAACCAGGTAACGTCCGGGAGAGTGATCTGTGCAGATAGAACTCGTCGAGACCTTTCTTGATCTTTGTGAAACGCGCAGTTTCAACCGTACTGCCGAGCGCCTGGGGATCACGCAATCCACTGTCTCGGGTCGAATCAAGTCACTGGAGGCCCGATTCGGACGCCCTTTGTTCAAGCGCAGTCGCGCTGGCACGGCGCTGACCACGGAAGGGCTCAGGTTCGAGCCCCATGCGCGGGCGTTGCGCCTAAGCTGGTCCGAAGCTTGGGCGGCGGTGCGCGAGGAAGGCGCGACGGCAATGACGCTCCGCCTCTCGATCCAGCACGATCTCGCCGGCGCGCGGACCCCTGCATGGGTGAGCTGTTGCCGCGAGGTGTTTCCCGGCGCCAAGGTCTTCGTCGAGGCGGATTTCTCGTCT
The DNA here is from genome assembly GCA_039027595.1 of Pseudomonadota bacterium. Classification (GTDB taxonomy): domain Bacteria; phylum Pseudomonadota; class Alphaproteobacteria; order Rhodobacterales; family Rhodobacteraceae; genus Ovoidimarina. The sequence goes on from JBCCKB010000249.1 coordinate 3,109, forward strand.
CAGATGTGCGAAGACTTAATGTCCGGCACTCGGGATGTGGCGATCATCTACACGCCGCGTCCGCATCCGGATCTGCACTTCCAAACCCTTGGCGAGGTGCGCTACCGGATGGTGTCGGATGCAGGTCCGACCCTCGCCGCCGTACGGCCTGACGACTACGTCCTTACGGATTTTTCGCCGGCATTTGCCCGAACACACGCGGCGCTTCATCCGCATCTCCATGAAGCTTCGGTTGTCTCGGGGCAAAACGACACCGTCGTGGCGCTTTTGATCGAACGCGGTGGCGCGGCCTATGTTCTGGAGGAGACGGCTGCGCGGCTCGCCGCAAGGGGATTTGATCTTGTCAGGGACGCACCTGCCATAGATCAATCTTTCTACGTGGCGCTCCATCTTCGTAACCGGCACCGCCGGGCGCATCGGCGCCTCGCGGCCCGGCTCCGCGCGCTGGTCGACCGCGATGGGCTCGTGTCACGTTAGGCATCTTTCGGACCATCGCGCGCCGTGTACCCCACATATGCCTGGCGCCACCATGTCTCGCCGCTTGTCTGAATCTGGCGAGACCTTAGGCGACTAAGCGCCAGTCCCGCCCCGTGGATCCAGGAGCTTTGCAAGCACCCCGTCCTTAGTGATTTGACCAAGGAGCCTACCATTTTCCGCAACGCCCACCGGACGACCGGAGGCCTGAACCTTGGTCATCACGTCGCGGATGTCGGCATCAGGTTCGACGGTGATCTCCGGCGCTCCGTCGGCGCTCACCATGACGTCGCGCGCGCACAGAACCCCCAACGGATTCATATGCGCGACAAAATCCGCGACATAGTCATTGACGGGGTTCGAAAAAATGTCCTGTGGCGTGCCGCACTGGACGATCCGTCCGCCTTCCATGATCGCGATCCGATTCCCGATCTTGAACGCCTCGTCGAGATCGTGGCTGACGAAGATGATCGTGCGTTGGAGGGTCTTCTGCAACTCAAGGAGTTCGTCCTGCAGCTTTGTTCGGATCAGCGGGTCAAGCGCTGAAAACGGCTCATCCATCAGCAGGATCGGCGCCTCGGTTGCAAATGCACGGGCCAGTCCAACCCGCTGCTGCATGCCGCCGGAGAGCTCTCCGACTTTGCGCTCGGCCCAATCCGCAAGCCCGACCATCTTCAGTTGCCTGTCCACCCGTTCGCGCGCCTCGCGACGCCCCATCCGTCCGAGTTCCAGACCCAACCCCACATTGTCACGCACGCTTCGCCAGGGAAGAAGTCCGAACTGCTGGAACACCATGGCCACATGGGACAGCCTTATCCGTCGCAGGGTCGCACCATCCGCATGCGTGACATCGACCAGCCCCGTCCCGTCGGACACGCGCACACAGCCTCTGACTACGGGATTAAGGCCATTGACCGCGCGAAGTAGCGTTGACTTGCCGGAGCCTGAGAGCCCCATCAACACCAGAATCTCGCCTGTGCCCACGTCCAGCACGCAATCATGGACACCGAGGACCTGTCCTGTGGCAGTTTGGATCTCGGCGCGGTCTCGGCCTTCATCCATCAAGGGTAGAGCGGCGTCTGGCTTGTCGCCGAACACGATTGAGACCTTGTCGAACTCGACCGCGACATCCCTCATTTTTGGTCCACCCGCAGCATTCGATCGAGCATAATCGCGACCACGACAATGACAAAGCCGCTTTCAAAGCCGAGCGAGGTGTTCACTTGGTTCAAGGCTCGAACCACGGGCACGCCAAGACCATCGGCGCCGACAAGGGCTGCGATCACAACCATTGAAAGCGAGAGCATGATCGTTTGGTTCAACCCGGCCATGATTTGAGGGAAGGCGTACGGTAGCTCCACCTTCAGGAGTGTTTGCCAGGGCGTGCCGCCAAAGGCCTGCGCGGCTTCCAGGAGCGGCTTTGGTGTCGACGAGACACCCAGATGCGTCAGCCGGATCGGCGCGGGGACAACGAAGATCACCGTGGCAATGAGTCCGGGCACCATTCCGATCCCGAAAAAGACAATCGCCGGGATCAAATACACAAAAGTCGGCAGTGTCTGCATAAGATCGAGCACCGGGCGCAACGAGGCATAGAGCCGTGGCCGATGCGCAGCCGCGATGCCAATCGGCACGCCGATCCCCATACAGACAACACAGGCAGAAAGGACCAGCGTGAGGCTCTCGGTGGTCTCTTCCCAATAGTCCTGGTTGAGAATGAAGAGAAAGCCAAGGATCACGAAAAGGCATGTTTTCCAATTGCGCTGCAAGACCCAGGTGAGGCCCGCGAATACCGCGATGACGATCAACGGGTGCGGCGCCTGAAATACCCAGAGAAGCGCATCGATCATTGCTTCCATCGCGTCCGAGAGGCCGTCAAAAAACCACGCGCCGTTGTCTCTCAGCCAGTCAAATATCGAGGCCGCGCTCCGGCCCACCGGGATCTTCTCAGCCGTAAGCCAGTCCATTTCAGCCCTATCCCCTGTTTACGCGCATGGATGATGACCCGGGCGGCCAGGGGTCACAAGTCGCCCGTTTAACCAATGCCAAGCCAGATCCGGGTGTCGCAAGGGGCTCGGGCTCCGGGTTCGAATA
>JBCCKB010000250.1:0-5638 GCA_039027595.1 Pseudomonadota bacterium
CCTTGCGCGAAGTCATAGAGCTTCGTGTAAACCTCCTCGAAGTCCCATGGGTCATCCATGTTCATTTCTCGGAGAAGCACCTCGGTGTCGGATGAGACCTTCTCAATATCCCGCTTCACGCCATGTGCCAGCCGAGAGAACTTCACGTCGTAGAGCAGCTCCAACCGGTCAACCGGAAACTCTTCGACCTCGCAAAGCGAAACCGTCAGGCGCCATCCACGCCGTTTGCCCATGTCGAGTTGTGTTCCAAGGAATCCAATGACCACATTCCGCAAGGCTGCGCTCCAATAGGATAAATAACGATCCCGACGTATCGTATCTTGAAGAGCATATCCCTGTTAATTTCAAAAATAATCATATATTACAATTTGTTATGAAGATTTCAGATTTCTCTCTGTGACCGCCCACTCAGCTGTCAAAAAGTCTCCATCGAAGAAGAGAGAGAAGAGAAGACGGATGAATCCGCATCCGAAGGCCGCGGCGGGCCGGGCCCATTCCTGGTCCGCCGCTCCGACCTGTCACCCCAACTAGGGGACATTGACCAAGGAAAGTAATGATGGACGACATGACGATTTCGCCGCTGAATGGCACCGATCTAAGGGACTGGGGTCATACTCCGGGCCCTCAGTTTCCCGACCTTCTGGCACGCGCCAATGCGATGCTCGCCGCTGGTGACAGCCGAGATGCCATTCGCGAAGCCCTGGCGTCGGAGATCCCTGAAGCGCCCGAGCAGTTTGACTTGCAGGCCCCAGGGGCGATCTCGTTTCACGAGAACATTGCGCCTTCGGATGCAGATGAAGCCGCGAACCTCGAAAAGGTTCGTGAGACTATGCGGGCCGTGATGCGAACTCCCACGGTTGTCGGGGGCGCGATCATGCCGGATGCCTGTCCTGCGGGCCCGGTAGGGACGATCCCGGTCGGTGGTGTTGTCGCGGCAAAGAACGCGATCCACCCCGGTATGCATTCGGCCGACATCTGCTGCTCGCTGATGTTGAGTGACCTGGGTGACGCCGATCCGGCAGCGGTTCTGCACGCGGCTGCTTCTGTGACACATTTCGGGCCGGGCGGGCGGCCTCAAGGCAACCGCTTCACGGTCTCGCTCGACCTGCTGGATGCCTTCCGGGAGAACCCGTTCTTGGACGGGGCAAAAATCCTCCGGGCGGCACAGGAGCACATGGGAACGCAGGGCGACGGGAACCACTTCTTGTTCGTCGGGCGCTCTCGTGCAACCGGGCGCACCGCCTTGGTCACCCACCACGGATCGCGTGGTCCCGGCGCCAAGCTTTATAAGGCGGGCATGGAGGTGGCGGAGACCTTTCGGAAGCGTCACTCTCCAGCGACGCTAAAGCAGAACGCGTGGATTCCGGCTGACAGCGCGGATGGTGAGGCCTACTGGAAAGCGCTGCAGCTGATCCGGAAGTGGACGAAGACGAACCATAACTCGATCCACCAGGCGACCATTGAGAAGGCTGGTGCGAGCGCGGGTGACCGGTTCTGGAACGAGCACAACTTCGTCTTCCGTCGTGGCGATATCTACTTGCACGGAAAGGGGGCGACGCCTGCATGGGAAGGTTTTGCGCCGGATGCCGATGCTGGCGGGCGCACGATCATCCCGCTCAACATGGCCTCGCCTGTGCTGATCGTTCGTGGGACGGATGCCGCTCACGCCTGGGGCTTCAGCCCGCATGGCGCCGGGCGAAATTGGTCGCGGACTGAGCACATGCGTCGCCTCGGGGCGAAGCCTCCGGATCAGGCGTTGGCCGAGGAGACCCGGGGTGTCGACGTTCGCTTCTTTGCGGGCAAAGTCGATGCGTCGGAATTGCCGTCGAGCTACAAGCCTGCGCAGGCGGTCACGGCGCAGATCGAGGGGTTCGGGCTTGCCGAAATCGTTGATCAGATCGACCCTTTCGGCTGTATCATGGCCGGCGAACTGCCTCGGTTCCAAAGGAAGGGCCGCAGACGGCGCTAAACCACAGGCCGGCTTCGCGATGTTCTGTGGGGCCGGCAACGGCATACGCTCGTTCAACCAACGCCGCCCTGCACACTCATTTACGAGGCGTATTGGGGTAAGGCCCGGCATTGGGCTGTGAGCGACGAGCGCCAACCAATAACGAAGTCCACATGCTTCGCGGTCTCCAACGATCGCTCTGAGCCCGAGGCGGACGTTGATCCGACTCTCATCCGAAGCAATCACAAGGGTATTTGCGTCATGGGTGCCGACGCCTTTACTGTCCGCCCCACGATCCGAGAAAAACTATGTCCGCACCGCTTCGAATTGTGCCCAGGCTTCCTCTAGTCTTTCGATATTGAAGCCAGGTTCTCTCGCGGGCCCGAGGACAATCGCTTCGCGATCAATAACTGCTCTAATGGCGCTTTCTAACCTGTCGATGACAGCTTCTGGTATCACCAAAGATCCGTGACGATCGGCGTGGATCAACTCTCCTTGCGCAACCCTCATCCCAAGAATATTAACCGGCGTTCCGATTTCGACGCAATGGACGTACCCGTGGCTCGGCCCAATTGAGCCAGCGAGGACCGAAAAGCCGTCATCCAAGACATCAAGGTCCCGAACGACGCCATTGGTGACGGCGCCTGCCAACCCCAGCCCCTTGTGCACCGCCACGTGAACTTCGCCCCACCATCCAGCGATACAATTGGGATAGTCGACATCTTCAATCACTGCGGCTGTCGGACCTGTGCCCGCTGCCATCGACCTGAAATACTCCATTCGGCGCGCCTTGATTACGTCCTGAGGCTCGGTTGGCGGGGCCAAACCCGAAATCTTCGCGGTTCTCGCAAATCCCACGATTGCCGGCGCTCCGGGGCGAGAGTGCTGCATGGTCCCACGAGTAAAGCGGTTGAAGCCCCGGCGGCCTTCTGCAACCTCGATGGCATTGCACACGGTCGGCGTGTCGACGCTTCGCAAGAGTTCAAGGAGTGAGCTCGGAAGGCCAGCTTTGCTCATCGGTTAATCGCCTTGTCCATCAGTTCAGGGGCGTCGTCTTGCCAGCAGGATCGTTTGTCCGGCGGACCCGGTACATACTTGCCTCTCCGGCGACGTTGGGGCGTAGGGCGTGGGACATGCCTTCGGGGACGAGGCAGGTATCGCCAGGGTTCAGCGTTGCCGCACCGCCCTCCCACTCGAGCCGCCAATGACCACGCAGCGGCATAAGGACTTCTGGAGCATCGGCGCTGTAAGGTGCTTCCGAGATCGAACCACGGGTTATGAAGTCTACTTCAAACCCCGGACGATCGCGCAACTGTGCATCCGGGCCGATGACCTTAGCAGGCTGTCGGTCAGCAAGAGCCATGAGGTCGAGATACCGCGCGACATAATGTGGCACGACATCCGTTGTCGTGGGTTCGCCTCGCTTGGCCAATTCTTCTATTGACATCAGAGGCATGGGGGAGATGTCGTTGGGCAAGACCTCCCCCCTCTTGGTGTCATAGAGCTTCCCATTCTCTCCGAGAACCAGCCCATGGGATGCCGCTTCTTCGATGACTTGCGGTGCCCAGTTCACGCCACCTCCCGCGTCGTCACCCCCGAGCACAGCCATGATCATCCCGTAGTCGGTCCCGATGTTTTCAAACCCTCGGAAAATCCCCGTGGGGATATTGAAGATATCACCCTCTTCAAGGATCACTTCGCCCGCATCCCCCCAACGACCCCAGAAGAATCGCCAGCGCCCCTTGAGGACGAAGAAAACCTCGGCCGTATTGTGATCGTGAAGTGAGTTCCGACACTTCGGCGGCTGCCCCGCGGCGCCAATGTTGAACCCTGGCGTGTCGCGGATATGAACGTGTTGGTCCGGGGACTCTGAAACACCACCGCCAATGATCGTGAAGTTTTCTTTCAGATTTGACCCCGGCGTATGCGCATCAATAAAGGCGGTCTTACACGGCACCAGATCGCCGTAGCGCACGATGCGACTTTCCATTTCTTGCGGTGTCATGTCAGCCTCCTTGAGCTCTTGCGGGTGATTGCTGGCGGGTCGTACCGGGAATGCGGGCGCTTCCGCGGATGACCAGTTCGCCCGGTAAGACAACTCTTTCCGGGACGCGTTCGCGGTCCTTAATTTCCGCGATCAATATATTGCAGGTCGCCTCGATCATCTGCGTCAAAGGCTGGCGCACCGTTGTTAGGTCAAAGGTCTTCCAACTGGCCATGGGCGCGTCGTCGTAGCCAATGACCGAAACATCTTCAGGCACACGCAACCCTAGCTCCTCGCGGAGTACCTCCAGCACGCCGAACGCCATGTGATCGTTGGCGACGGAGAGCGCGTCGGGCGGCGTCTTGGACGCAAAGAGCTTGCGTGTCTCGTCCATCGCAACCTCGCGCCGGAAATGGCAGTCGATGCAGGCAATGGGCTCCATACCGGCCTCTTGCATAGCGGCCAGAAAACCTTCCTTGCGATCAATGCCGTTTAATGCACCGCGCCAGCCCGCGATGTGTGCAATACGTGTGTGACCGGCCCGAATGAGGAACTCTGTCGCCCGCTTTGCTCCGTCGTAGTTGGACGCAACGACCATCGATGCGTCGGGATCGGTCTGACCGCGATTGAACAACACGCAAGGGATGCCCGACTTCTGCACCCGCTGAACAAGCGTATTGGACAAGCTGATCGAGGCCAGAACGATGCCGTCCACTTGGTCCGCCAAGAGCCCATCCACGATGTCGTCAATCTCTTCCGTGCTGTTGCCCGCGAAGTAGACGGTCACCGAGTAGCCTTGCGCATTCAATGCTTTGGACAGTCGTTGCAGCGCTTCACTGAAAAAACCGTTCTTGAGATATGCGAGCACAACGCCGACGCGAAATGTCTGACCGGAGTTCAGGGATCGCGCGACAAGGTTGGGAATATAGCCCAACTCCTTTGCGACCGCTCGCACGCGCGCTGCCTTGTGCGGATCAACGGAGGTCGTCTTCGTGAAAACCCGGCTAACGGTGGGCTGGCTCACCCCTGCCGCCTTGGCCACATCACTGGCAGTTACGCGCGGCGGTGCCATCGGTCAGGCTCCGATCCCAAGGACATTTTGGCCAAAACCGAGCATGTCAGCTCGTCCTGATCCGGTTCCCCGTGACGGGGTCGAAAAGGTAGAGGTGCTCGGGGTTAAGCGAGATGCTGACCACATCATCCTGATCCTTGCGCAGATGCCGGTCGCCCTTTGCAATGACGCGCTGCTGCCCCCACTGCACGGTCAGGAGTGTTGCCTCGCCGGTGTTTTCGAAGGCGTAGATGCGCACGTCGATGTCGCCTTCGCCTTCGGGCAACACGCGCATGTCGTCTGCCCTGACGCCGAGAACCACGCTGCCGCGATCATCGGCATTCACCGCGACCAACCGCGTTCCGCCCGTCGTGACGAACTGCCCGTCTTTGACCGAGCCATTGATGAGGTTCATCGCGGGCGACCCTATAAAGCCCGCGACAAAGAGGTTGGCGGGATCGTTGTAAATCTCGTCCGGTGTCCCGAGTTGCTGAATGACGCCGTTCTTCATAACCGCGACCCGATCGGCGAGCGTCATGGCTTCGATCTGGTCATGGGTCACGTAAACGGTCGTGATCTTTAACTCCCGGCTCAGATGCTTGAGCTCTGCGCGCATCGTCACCCTGAGCTTGGCGTCGAGATTCGACAGCGGTTC
>JBCCKB010000251.1:0-5609 GCA_039027595.1 Pseudomonadota bacterium
CGGAAGGCAGACCTCGGGCGAGTGGATCCCGGTTCCGTCGCTCTGGTCCTCGTAATAGGCCGAGAAGAAGTTCACGATGTTCCCGCCAACGGCCTGGTAGGTGATGTTGACGTAGTCGTCGGCCGCGAGAACCGCTTCGACCTCGGGTTCGAGACGGACCTTTTGACCCTGCCATTCACCGACCGTGCGCGGGTAGACCAGGAAGGGCTCTCGATCCACCGAGACCGGTTCTTTTGCGCCAACCGCAAAGTAAGCACCCGAAATCATGACGGTCGCAATAACTGCCACGGCTGCGGCCGCGCTGGCGCGGATTGCGACGATTTTGGCACCGACCGTGCCCAGTCCCTCGGTGTCAAGGTCAATTGCCTGTGACAGCGGCAGGGGCTCGGGACGAAGGCGCTGGAGCAAGATCGCCATCAAAAACAGAAGCAAAACGCAGGCGATGAAGATGATCCAGCCTTCGAAAAAATGCGTGAAACCCTCGGCGTGTTCGATGCCGAAATGGTTCACCATGACGCCGACAACACCGATCCTGAAGGAGTTCATAAAGATCGTCAGGGGTGCAGCGGCCAGAAGAAGCACCGCTTTGTGCCAGACCGGACCGCGATAGAGTATCGCTGTGAGGTAAGAAAAGCTCAGGATCGGGAACAGGTACCGCAGGCCCGAGCAGGCCTCCGCCACCTGAAGCTTCAGGACGCCTAGATCGATGATATTGCCATCAAGAAAGACAGGGACACCGGCCAACCGGATGAACCACACGCCCAGCTCTGAACTGATCCCCTGAAGGAAAATCGACATCTGCCAGTAGAGAAAATTGGGCAGCGGCAGCATAAAGATCAGATGGAACACCGGGAGCTGGTGACGGATCCCTTTCTGCCAGCCGAACACCATGAGGACCACGCCGCCTGTCCAGATGATGAAGGCGTAGGTCACGATATCGGCTATGTCGGCGATATTGCCGAACACGGCCATCACCAGGGAGAGGACGATCAGCGCGACCCCGGGCCAGCGGCGCGTGACCGGGGCACCATCGACGGGATCCTTCCGCAACTCACGTAAGAACAGATAAAGCGAAATGATCGGGATCAGGGGCCCGTGGCTGTATTCGGGCGTCGTCCAGGCGTCCGCAAGGGATACAAAGCCGATCCAGAAGATCGGAACGGACACCACACATAGGGCAATGAAGAGGCTCAGACCCGGCACATTCATCGCGGGGAACATCGATCTCCGCGGAATAAACGACTCAAACAACGACATAACGAACACGCTCCCACTGCGTAGCCAGGTGACTAGAGGATAACGCTGGCACTAAGCCCTGACGAGTCCGCTTCACGAAAGGTTCATGGACTGTTCAGGAAATGAGGGTTTTAAGATACTTACCGTACGCATTTTTTCCAAACCGATCCCCCGCATCGTCCAGATCGGCATCGTTGATCCATCCTTGGGCATGGGCGATCTCCTCGGGACTTCCAGTTTGCATGCCCTGGCGTTCCTGGAGCGTGCGCACGAAGTTGCCCGCATCAAGAAGCGAGGCATGCGTTCCGGTGTCGAGCCAAGCATATCCTCGCCCCATGCGTTCAACGGTCAGGGCGCCATCGTGGAGATACATCTCGAGAAGCGTGACGATCTCAAGCTCGCCCCTGTCCGATGGTGTAACGTTCCGCGCGCGCTCGGGTGCCGTCCCGTCCAGGAAGTAGAGGCCCGTGACGGCGAAATTCGACGGAGGAACCGCAGGTTTCTCAACGATTTCGATCGCTTTGTCGCCGTCATAGGCCACAACGCCGTAACGTTCCGGGTCGGCCACCCGGTAGCCGAAAACGGTACCGCCTGCGGGTTTGGCGTCGGCGCGCGCGAGGATCTCGGGTAGTCCGTGGCCGAAGAAAATGTTATCACCCAAGACCATGGCCGAGGGCGCGCCATCCAGAAAATCTCTGGCCAGGATATAGGCCTGGGCAAGCCCATCGGGTGAGGGTTGAACGATCCACGTAAAGTCGAGGCCCCATTGGCTGCCATCTCCCATGAGGCGCTGAAACTGGACCTGGTCTTCGGGCGTCGTGATGATCGCGATCTCGCGGATCCCGGTAAGCATCAGGGCCGAAAGAGGATAATAGATCATAGGCTTGTCGTAGATCGGCAGCAGCTGCTTCGAGACGCCCATGGTGATTGGGTAGAGCCGCGTGCCAGAACCGCCCGCCAGAATGATGCCTTTGCGCTGGGTCATATGGCTCCGATCTCCTTCAAGACGTCCCCAAGTCCGGCGCGCCAGTCGGGACGTGGAATTCCAAAATCTCTTTCTGTATCAGTACAGTCGAGGCGAGAGTTCAACGGTCGCTTAGCGGGTGTTGGGTAGTCTGTCGTTGGAATGTTCACGACATCCGTTGCGCGACCACTTTGCGTGAAGATCTCGCGGGCGAAGTCAGCCCAGCTCACGTCGGGCGCGCCCGAAAAGTGATAGGTCCCGCCCGCGTGTCCGTCTTTCAGCGCGCGGGCGATGTCAAAGCAGGCGTCGGCGATGGACGCCGCCGGTGTCGGTCCACCGACCTGGTCAGCCACGATGGTCAGCCGGTCACGCGCTGCACCGAGCCGTAGCATTGTCTTCACGAAGTTTCCGCCCTTGGCTCCGAAGACCCAGGAGGTGCGCAAAATCGCGTAAGGCCCGGCACTGCGTCTTAAGGCGGTTTCGCCGATGAGTTTGCTGGCACCGTAGACGCCCTGGGGCGCGGTTGGATCGCCGGGTCTCCACGGCGTTTCGCCCTCGCCAGAGAACACGTAGTCGGTAGAGATATGGACAAGCGGGATTGCGCCACGCGCCTGGGCCATGGCGTCTACAGAGGCGCCGTTGACGGTCTCGGCGCGGTCGCGCTCGGCTTCGGCAGTATCAACGGCGGTATAGGCCGCGGCATTGATAATCGCGTCCGAACTAAGCGCCCCAGTGGCACGCCGGACGGCATCTGTGTCAAAAAAGTCAACCTCGGCCCGGCCAAGGGCTTCAACCGAGATGTCGCCCGGCGCGCGCCGGGCAAGCTCGTGGGCCACCTGGCCGGTCACGCCAAAGACAGTGACCCTCACACCCCGGTCCCTCTGCGTTGCAGTGCCACGTCCTGAAGCGGGCGCCACCAGTCTTCGTTTTCAAGGTACCAATCGACCGTTTGAGTGAGGCCCTCGGTTAGGGTCACCGACGGGCGCCAGCCCAGCTCCGCGCGGATGCGCGCGGGGTCGATCGCGTAGCGCAGGTCGTGACCGGGGCGGTCCTCGACGAAGCTAATCAGCCGGTCATGCGGGGCCCCCTCGGGGCGTCGGTCGTCAAGAACGGCGCAAATCATGCGCACGAGATCGATGTTGCGCGCCTCGTTCTCCCCTCCAATGTTGTAGCTGCGTCCGATTTCGCCTTTCTCGAGCACCAGCAAGAGCGCGTCTGCATGGTCTTCGACAAAGAGCCAGTCGCGCACGTTTTCCCCTGCTCCGTAGACCGGGATCGGCTGGCCCGCCAGGGCGTTCAGGATCACCACCGGGATCAGTTTTTCGGGGAAGTGGTAGGGTCCGTAGTTGTTCGAGCAGTTGGTGAGCAGAACCGGCAGACCATAGGTCTCGCCCCAGGCGCGCACGAGATGGTCGGAGGCGGCCTTAGAGGCAGAGTAGGGACTTCGCGGGTCGTACGGGGTGTCCTCGGTGAAGACGCCGGTTGGCCCGAGGCTGCCATAGACCTCGTCGGTGGAGATGTGGTGAAACCGGAAGCTCTTGGGCCTGCCTCTTTCCTCCCAATATGCGCGGGCGGCCTGGAGAAGCGTGTAGGTGCCGGTCACATTGGTGTCGATGAACGCGCCGGGACCATCAATCGAACGGTCGACGTGACTTTCGGCCGCGAGATGCATTATCGCGTCCGGTTGGTGCTGAACGAAGATGCGGCTCATGGCATCGGCGTCGCGAATATCCGCCTTGTCAAAGGCATAGCCCGGCGCATCGTCGATCGGCGCCAGGTTCTTAAGGCATGCGGCGTAGGTTAGGGCGTCGACATTGACGACCTCGAGGCCGCGCGACACCGCTTGGCGGACCACAGCCGACCCAATGAACCCGGCACCACCTGTCACAAGGACTTTCAACGGGTCACCTCACTCGACTGCATCATGGCCCGGCTTGTTCATGTGTGACGAAAGGGGTCTCCCAGGCCGCGAAATCAGGCGCGACCTCATCCTTGCCCGACAGGATTGGAGCACCGTCGAGTGGCCATTTTATGGATAGGGAGGGGCTGTTCCACATTACCGCTCCGTCAGCCTCGGGCGCGTAGTAGTCCGAGCACTTATACTGTACCTCCGCATCATCGGTGAGGGTTACGAAGCCGTGGAGAAAGCCCTGAGGGATCAGGTATTGCACGCCATTTTCGGCGGAAAGCTCCGCCCCGTGCCAGTGTCCGAAGGTTGGGCTGCCGGCGCGCACGTCAACGGCAACATCCCAGACGGCGCCGCGGCTGCACCGCACGAGCTTTGTCTGGGCATGCGGCGGCGCCTGATAGTGAAGGCCGCGGAGCGTGCCCTTGGGGCCGGAAAAAGAGTGGTTGTCTTGCACGAACGCAACGTCAATGCCGAGCGCTTCAAGCGTGCGGTCGTTCCAGACTTCCGCGAACCACCCGCGCGCATCGCCGAAGCGCCGCGGAGTGAGGAGCAGAGCACCTTCAAGCGGTGTAGTCTCGCGGTTCATGGCGCGTCTCCGTCTGGCACCTGCGCGTCTCGGCCCGTTATGTGGACCCTGGCCCGGTTTGGAGCAAGAGAAAGCCTTCGGGGCCGGGGAAGGCGCCCACGGATCGGGCGGATTGACCACAGATCGTGTGCAATCTCGGGCGCTGGGGACGATGGTCCTTGCCTCTGCCGACCTTGCCCAAGCGACCTGGTCTAGGGCATCAGTAGTCGTGCACATGTTCAAGCGCGAGCCCTCTGCTCTCAAGCGAGCGCAAGAGGTTGGCCAAATTGCGTACTTTGACCAGAAACAGGTGACGGCGATCACCGTAGCCTTGCCGGTCGAAGGAGTGGAGCGCTCCGTAGGCGGGGCCGCTTGAGGTCGCGGTGAACAAGATATCGTCGTTTCCCGCGATCTCAATGAAGCGGGCGTCGGCCTCGGTCATCTCAACCAGAAGCCGCGTCAGCTCTCGGTAGCGCGGAGCCTCGATCTCGATGCCCTGGAGCCGCCTCTCGATCACCGTGACACCGTCAAGCGCGGCGAGCGTCTCTTCGGGAACCCCTGCGACAATCATGCGAAGCGTGAGTTGGTCATCTCCGACAACCTCGACCGCCTTTGCGATAACGGTCGCGTAACGCGCCTTGGCGCCGTACTCCAATCCCAGGGACAGCGCGCGTTCCTCGTCGCGAAAGCTGCCGCCATTTCCCGCGATCAAGGCGGCGCGATCAGCCTCGAAATCCCACTCATACCAAGGGACCTGCTGGAGAAACGCCGCATAATCGGCGGCCTGTTTGGCGGAGAGTTCATCAAGTGGCGCGCGGTTCCCACCTCTTATCAAAGCGGCCAGGCGCCCAAGGGTCTCTTCATAGGCGGCCTTGGCAAGAAGCTCGGCGGTGAAGCTCACGCCGATTGTGTAAACCGTCTGCATAATGACACCC
>JBCCKB010000252.1:0-5583 GCA_039027595.1 Pseudomonadota bacterium
CCCATGGTCGCGACGCGCAGCTTGTCCGTGTTGTTTTCATAGAACGAAAGGCCAAACACTCCGATCGACTCTGGGTTCGCATCTAGCCGAGCGAGCGTCTCGGTGTAGTCACCGTCGATGTCCACCGACACGCCATCGGTGCGCAACGCGATGCAGGCGTCTTCGGTATCCTCAACACCAGCCGCTTCGAAAGCCGCAAGGGCGCCCGTCGCTTCGCAACCCGCTTCGAGAACCTTGACGTCAAAAACCTCCCGCGTGCCGTGCTTGGTCCCTGGGACGAAAGCCAAAATCTCCTGATCCGGAAGATCGGGGTTCACGTCTGACCAGCTTGTATGCGGATTGTCGACCAACGCACCGTCTACGACCACCTGCGCAGCAAGGGCGCTGTACCAGTCGGCTGGGGTGAACGCGAACTCCGGGCCACCTATGTCGGAGGCAAAAACGATTCCATCGTAGCCGATGCGGACCTCCATGATGTCGGCCACGCCGTTAGACGCGCACAGCTCGATATCGGAGGGTTTGATGCGGCTCGAGGAGTTGGCGATGTCGATTGTGTTCTCGCCCAAGCCCTCACACATCTTCTTGCGACCCGCCCCCGAGCCGCCACCCTCGACCACGGGTGTCGGGAAGTCGAAATTCTCGCCGAATGCCTCGGCCACGATGGTGGCATAGGGCAGGACCGTCGATGATCCAGCGATCTGCACGTTGTCGCGAGCCGCGGCAGTGGTCGCCGTCAATGCTGCGATGGCCAGCCCCGAGGCGGTCAGTTTCACCAATGGCATATGGTAGCTCCTGATATACATGTCCGGGCGCGGTTCCAAGCACCCGCATGGGCTCCGTCTAGGACCCGGTGGCTATGCTTTTGTGACAGAGACGTAACAGTTTTATGACACCGCCCGGACGCGCTAGCCCGTCGGCAACAGCACCGTGAATCGACTTCCCTCACCAGGGGTGCTTTCGACCTCCAGCCGTCCGCGATGTCGGTTTACGATATGCTTGACGATGGCCAGACCCAAACCCGTGCCGCCCAGCTCGCGCGAGCGGTGGTTGTCGACCCGGTAGAACCGCTCCGTGAGGCGCGGTATGTGAACGGGGTCGATCCCATCTCCATCGTCCGACACAGTGATCACGATGGCGCTCCCACGCAGCGCGGCCACGTAATCTTCGCGCCAGATCCGCACCTCGATCTCTGCCCCGTCGCCCCCATATTTCACTGCGTTTTCCACCAGATTAGAGAATATCTGCGAGAGTTGATCGGGGTCGCCCGGGATCTCATCCGTCACATCATCGCCCTCCAGCACAAGGCGTGAGCCCGCCTCTTCGGCAATCGGCCGAAACGTTGAAACCACGGAGCGCAAAATGGCGGACACTTGGGCCGTCGTGTTGGGGCGCACACGCTGTTGGCTTTCAACACGGCTCAGCGACAACAGATCTTGGACCAGTCGGTTCATTCGACTGGCTTCCTTCTCCATGATCGATAGGAAGCGATCGCGCGCCTCCGCATCATCACGCGCAGCACCGCGAAGCGTCTCTATGAACCCCAAGACGGCCGTCAGGGGGGTTCTGAGCTCATGGCTGACATTGGCGACAAAGTCCCGCCGCATCTGACCCGCTTCCCTGAGGTCGGTCGAATCAATGAAGGTCAGAAGCACGGCCCAATCGTCGTCAAGCTCAACCCGGGCGGCCGTGGTCCGATACGTGGCCTCGCGCATGGCTTCGGTCGATCTGTAGGTCGCCTCGGCGCGGGCGCGCTGGCCAGTGAGAACCGCCTCAATGCCGTCAAGAACGCCGGGCTGCCGCAAAAATGTGACATAGTGCCTGCTCTCCGCCCCCTCACCCAAAAGGGCGGTTGCTTGCGCGTTGGTGGCGATGACCCGGTCATTGCGACCGATCAGGAGCATTGGCGCTGGCGCTGCGTTCAAAATCGACACATAAGCATCAAGACTCACGGATGGGTTGTCCTCTGTTGCGCCACGACTTTTGCTTGGGACAACAGATGCTGAAAAACAAGGCTTGGAGCAAAAAGGCTTGGGTTTCGAGGGATTTCCACCTAGACGTGTGTGTGATTTGAGTGCACAATCATACCCGGTGGCTTTCTGCACAACACAGAAGGGTTGTGTGCATCGAATTTGAGCCGGCCGGTAAAGGTTCGAGTTTCCAGACCAGTTTCGGAGCGTTTTCGGGGGGGATCCGAGGACGCAGTGCTTAGAGAGAATTGGGGGTAACGGATGTCCAAACTAGACCCAGGGCTGTTTTCAGGCAGCCCGTGGATGGACACGGCTAAGGCCGCGCGGACCAGTGTCTTGGCAATCGGTAGCCATATTCAGTGGCCAGACGACATGGGAATGCCCGATGAAGTTGGCGAAATTGCCTTTTCGGAGCTCCATGAGCTGACGGAAGCCGCGCTGACCGCGCTGAATCCCGGGTTGATTTTGTCACCGGTGGTTGCCCCGACGTTCGACTGCGTCGACGTGGCAACGCTCCTTCGCGGCTTGGGCTATCGAGGGTCGTACCGGGCGCTTACCGGGCGAATACCCAATCCCGAGATCATTCGGCGGGAAATTCGCGCTCAGTGTCCGGGGCTCGACTTTGACGTGATCATGGTGGACCGGGTGAAGGGCCGACGCGCGTCATAGATACGGCACGCATCGGCTTCGGCAGCTTCACCCATTGACTTAGCGACCTGCGGCGGCCACTCGCGAGACATGTCGCGCTCGCTTACGACGGCGCCTTTGCCCGCGTGAACGCTTGACAACTCCGGGCACTGAGAAGTCTTTGGCCACAAAGTTGAAACCTGTTCCCAGGCAGCGCTCTGCGGCCCTACGTCATCACTCCGTGCTACCTCAACAACCCGTGCTCGGCTCAGATCGCGGCAAGGCCTCGCTTAAACACCTCGATGAGCCGATCGGGCGCATCGCAGCCGACGGAAATCCGAAGAAACCCTTCCGTGATCCCGATCGCCTCGCGCGCTTCAACACTCAGCCCTCGGTGGGACGACGAGGCTGGGTGGCTTATTGTTGTCGTTATATCCCCCAAGGTTGGCGCGAACGCGACCTCGGGCATGGCGGCCACAACCCGGGTAACCGCGTCCCTGTCGCCGTCGATTTCGATACTCAGCATGTGGCCGCCGCGATTGCCCAAGAGCCGCCGCGCCCGGTCTCGATCGGGGTGACTGGCATGGCCGGGATACAGCACCTTGCGGACGCCCGGCATCCCATCCAATGCATCAGCCAGGCGCGTGGCGTTTGCATCCGCGCGTTCAAAGCGCATCTCGAAACTCATGAGCCCGCGTTCCGCCAGCCAACAGTCGAACGGCGATGGCGTGAGCCCCATAGTGATACAGAGCGTGCGAATTTGGTTTGCAATCTCTGGATCTCGGGCGGCGACATAACCAAGCGTCACATCCGAATGGCCCGCCAGGAGCTTGGTCACCGAGTGGACTATGATATCCGCCCCCGCCTGTCCCGCCGAGAAGCCGAGGGGCGTGGTAAAGGTATTATCGACTGCAAGGAGAATCCCGTGGTCACGGCAAAGTGCCGCGATCCCCTCCACATCAGAGAGCCGGATCGTCGGATTAGACACAACCTCGATGAGAATGAGCCGGGTCTCCGGACGGATCGCTGACTTGACCGAGGCAAGGTCCGTGGCGTCGGCCGTTGACGCTTCGATCCCCATGGCCGGCAAGGTTTCGGTCAAGAGACGAAGCGATCGGCCGTAAAGCTGGTCTCCCCCCAGAACATGGTCACCCGCCCGGATCGGGCCAAGAAGCGCCGCCGAGATCGCAGCCATGCCCGACCCGGTTATGATCCCCCCCGACACGCCTTCGAGCCGATCGATCATTGCCGCGACCACATCGGCGTTTGGATGACCCTCGCGCGCGTAGGTATATCCCGGCAGTGCACCCGCGTACTGATCATCAAGCACATCCGGGCCGTCCGTCACATAGACCGCCGACGGCTGAAGCGGCGAGACAAGCGGTCGCGCCACATTTTCGGGCCAAGGCACGCGTCTGACGGGAGGCGCCATCAGAGAGACCCGCTATCAAGGGCCGCGAGCCCTTCCCGGAACCGAACAATCCGCGCGCGGTAGCCGGCGGCCGTTTCAAGGAGTGCGTCCACGCCCTGATCGTCAAGCCTGCGCACGGGCTTGCCTGGCATGCCAACCACCAAACTGCGATCCGGAATATCCTTCGCTTCCGTCACCACCGCGCCAGCTCCCACAAGGGCCCCTGCACCAATCCGAGCGCCGTTAAGCACCGTGGCCCCCATGCCAATAAGCGCGCCATCGCCAATTGTGCAGCCGTGGACGATGGCCGAGTGTCCCACCGTGCAATTGCGACCGATGGTCAGGGGAAAGCCGGGATCGGTATGGGCAACCGCATTGTCTTGGACATTGCTGCCCGGGCCAATCTCAATCCATTCATTGTCGCCCCGCAGGACGGCGCCGAACCAAACACTCGCCCCCGCCGCGATCCTGACCTTACCAATGATCTGGGCGTTGGGCGCGACCCACGCTTCAGGATCGACTTCGGGCGTGTGGCTTTCCAAAGCGTAAAGGGTCATTCCCCGTCCTCGAACTCCTCTTGCAGCCCGCGCACATAGGTCACAAGCCCAGGCTGCTGCTTACTCCGAAGCCGCTCCGATGCAATAATGGTGCGCAAGCTTTGCTCGGTGACATCGAGATCATCATTGATCAGGACGTAGTCGTAGGCTCCCCAATGGCTGATTTCATCCCAGCTTTTTTGCATGCGGCGTTGGATTGTATCATCGGAATCCTTGGCGCGATTGATTAGGCGGCGACGGAGTTCCGAGATCGAGGGCGGCAACAGAAATATCGACAGGACATGGTCGCGCAGGACGCTTCCCTGGATTTGTTGCGCCCCTTGCCAATCGATATCGAAAAGAACGTCCAGACCAGCGTCGATCGCCGCGCGCACCGGAGCCTCGGGCGAGCCGTAGAAGTTGCCGAAGACATGAGCGTGCTCTAACAGCGCGCCCTCGCTGACCATTTTTCGAAACGCGGGCTCGGTCACGAAGTGATAATCCCGGCCATCGGTTTCACCCGCACGCGCCGGGCGCGTGGTCGCGGAGACCGAAAACCGAATGCTCGGGTCCCAGGCCCTCAGCCGCTGCGCCAAGGTGGACTTCCCCGCTCCCGAAGGCGACGAGAGGATGATCAGGAGGCCGCGTCGCGACATGCTCACTCCACGTTCTGGACCTGCTCGCGCATCTGGTCGATCACATGCTTGAGGTCGAGCCCAATTCTTGAGAGGTCCGCGAATTGGGCCTTGGAGCAAAGCGTATTCGCCTCGCGATTAAACTCCTGTGTCAGAAAGTCGAGTTTGCGTCCCTTGGGACCGGAGCCGTCCAAAAGCCCTCGTGCCGCCGCGATATGGGCCTCTAGGCGATCAAGTTCCTCGGTCACATCCGCCTTGATCGCAAGAACCGCCAATTCTTGGGCGATGCGCGCCTCGTCCACTCCCTCCGCCAAATCGCTCAGGCGGGCGAGCGCTGCACGAAAGCTTGCCTCCATCTCTTGGCTTCTTGTCTGCAAGAGCGCCTTGGCGTTGGAGACATGGGCGGC
>JBCCKB010000253.1:0-5559 GCA_039027595.1 Pseudomonadota bacterium
GCGGTTTTGGGTTCGATCCTAGGGGGGATTACCAATCCGACCCCGGCGGCGGCCCTGGGAGCGGGCGGCGCTATCATGCTCGCGGCCTACCGGAAGCTGCGCGATGACCAGCAAAGCGGGCGCGTGATTCTCATGGGCAGCTTTGCGGTGGTTGTCATGATCCTTCTGGGCATCAACTTTGATCTCCGCCCCGATCGAGATGGGGTGACCTTCGCCGACTGGGTTGCCATCGTTGTTGCCCAAGCCGCGTATCATCTCGCGCTCTTGGGGATCCTTTATGCATGCTGGGTGCTTCTGCGCGCAAGCGTGCTCGGCCCCGTGGTCCGCGAGACCGCGAAAGTCACCTCCATGGTCTTTACGATCTTGATTGGCTCGCAGGTCTTGAACCTCGTCGTGATCTCCTTCGGTGGGGAACACTACATCCAGCAGTTCCTGCGTTCATTCGACAACGAACTGGTTGTTTTCCTGATCGTGATGCTGGTGCTCTTCGTTCTCGGCTTCGTTCTCGACTTTCTTGAGATCATCTACATTGTGATCCCGATCGTCGGCCCTGTGATTTACGGCGGCACCATGGATCCGAAATGGGTGACAATCATGATCGCGGTGAACCTGCAAACCTCGTTCCTGACGCCCCCGTTCGGATTTGCGTTGTTCTATCTTCGGGGCGTGGCGCCGCCGGGCATCACAACCGGGCATATCTATCGCGGCGTGGTGCCCTTCGTCGGCATTCAGGTTGCCGCGCTTGCGCTCTTCTGGATGTTCCCGGGTATCGTCACGCTTGTCCCCGACCTCATTCCCAACTGAGACTGACGGGTGCCCTCAAGGGCCGCGAGCCTAGGCTAGGCGCTGGTCGGTCTCGTGTCGGGCAAGCTAATCCGCGCGACCTGCTCTGCGATGGGATCGGTGGAGAGTGGATGGGTCTCGGACGAATAGCGGGACGCGTCGCCGATGTCTTGCCACTGCCCGGCAAAGTAGACCTCGAGTGACGGGAAGCGCGCCTTGTAACCCATCTTCGGGCTGCCAGGCACCCAGTAGCCAAGGTACACGTATGGCAGGCCAGCGTCACGGGCGATCTCGATGTGGTCGAGAATGACATAGGTACCAAGCGAGTTTTGAATGCGTTCCGGGTCGTAGAAGGAATACACCATCGAAAGACCGTCATCGAGCACATCGGTAAGGCAGACGGCTGCGAGCGACGGCTTTCCTGCGACCGCGCTGGAATACTCGATGACCCGGCTCCTTATCGGCGTCTCCTCGATCATCGCTGCGAACTCGAAGATGTCCATATCCGCCATACCACCATCCGCGTGGCGGCTATCGAGGTATTCCCGAAAGAGTGCGTATTGCTCTTCGGTGGCCCAGGGTGATGTCGCTTCCCGGCATAGATCACGATTGCGCCGGGCCGCCCTGCGCAAGCTCTTGGTCGGTTTGAAGTCCGCAACCCTGATCCGGGCCGAAAGACAGGCTGAGCATTCGGCGCAAGACGGCCGATAAAGAACGTTCTGTGAGCGTCTGAAACCCTGCTTGGAGAGGGTGTTGTTGAGCTTTTCCGCGTACTCTCCTTGGAGCGATGTAAACAGCTTCCGCTCCATCCTGCCGTCCAAGTACGGGCAGGGTTGTGGGGCCGTCACATAAAACTGCGGCGCTATCGGAAGTGTATGACGCATGGGTTCCGAGAGGATGTGGTCATCAAAACGTTAGCAATCCCCTACCGCGCCGCCAAGCCCCCGTTATCGGGGAGTTGCGTCGCGGGGGGATTTTTTTTCGAAACGTTCGCGATCCGAGGTCAGATCATTTTATTGACTGCGGTTGTTCCCAGAACATGGTCGCTCAGTCCCTGTCCGCGTTCCGAGATCAACATGAGTGCGATCGAGACGAGCTGAAGCGGAAATATCGATACCGACAAGGTGTATCCCAGCGTGTGCATAAACGCTGTTCCCGCATCGAATGTTTCGCCGTAGCGATTACGAAGCTCGATTGCCGCGAGGCGCATTCCCGGGGTGGCTGAGCCGTTCGAAAGCGTGACCCAACGGTACAAGAACCCCACGAGCATATAGAGAAATGGGAAGAAGAAGAGGCCCAGAAACGCCGTCAAGGGCAGGGCAAGGGCGGTCAGCAGCCCGGTGAGGACCGCGTCAATAAGCCACGCGAAGCCGCGCTTTAGGGGCACGCCATCGTAGATCTCGGGCCGAGTGTCGGGGCTGGGAAGGCCGGGAAACGGGTCAGTCACTGTCATCTCTGGTTCGCTTGCTCTGATATCACGTTATGCGCCAACGCGGCCCCGTTGTTGAGGGGCCGCGCGGCGTCTTTGTATGTCCCGCGCTAGGCTTCCACGGGCTCTGGGCCATCATTTGCCTTGCGAGCGCGCTCGTCCATGAACTGGTCGAATTCGGACTTGTCCTTGGCGTCGCGGAGGCGGTTTAGGAACGCCTCGAAGGCATCCTGCTCTTCTTCTAGCCGACGCAGGGTCTCTGCCTTGTAAGCGTCGAACGCGGTGTTTCCAGACGTCTTGAAGGCGGTGTGAGCATTTCGAGTGCGACGAGCGCAGGAGGTGTTGAACATGCGTTTGCTCCAGATCATGTAAGCCAGAAAGGCAAGGCCAATCGGCCAGAACAAGATGAAGCCCAAGACCATGGCAGCGATCCAAGCGCCCTTACCGCGCTCGTCGAGCCAGGCTTCGGCCCGGTTGAACCAGCTGCCTTTACGGGGCATTTCGGCGGTGATCGTAGACATCAGTATTGGTCTCCATTCTTGAGGTTAATGTAAATTCCGTTCACATTGAACATATCGTGCTGGCCTGATCGGGGTTCAAGCCTTTATGTAAAAGATATTTACATTTTCGTATAACAAGCTGAAATATAGTGTATAATTTATGCTCCAAGGGGCCTTAAAAGGTCGTTCGATCGTTTGATGCCCTTGCCGGTGACGGCCGTGAGGGCCTAGCGTTTGCTTATGGATAGCAAGCGTGATGACGACCAGTCCGGTCCGCTGTCTTGTCTTTCGGCAAGAATTAAACGCGTGCCCCGGGCTTTCGATCCGGAACGCGGCGCGGAAACCGCCGCACGCTTTACCGCACATCCACCGGAGGTGCGCGCTCTCTTGGCGGGAACGGCCGGATCGTCGCCGTATCTCAAGGGATTGATCGAGCGCGACCCGACCTGGCTTGACGACGCACTTTCGGTAAGCCCGGAAGCTCAGCTTGAAACCGAACTGTGCGCGTTGGCCGCGCTCGATGGTCCGGAATTGGCGGCCGGTCTGCGGCTCGCCAAGCGCCGAATTGCGCTTCTCGTGGCCTTGGCTGATCTCGCGGGCGTCTGGGACCTGGCCGAAGTAACCGGGGCGCTGACTGCCCTGGCCGATATCGCCGTTCATCGCGGGATCCAGTTTCTGGTTGGTCGCGAGATCGCGCGTGGGAAACTGCCGGGGCTGACGCCCGAGGATGCCGAGAGCGGCGGTGGAATGGTGGCGATCGCCATGGGCAAAATGGGTGCGCATGAGCTGAACTATTCGTCGGACATTGATCTAATCTGCTTGTTTGACGAGAGCCGCTTCGAGCGGAGCGAGTACCAAGACGCGCGCGCGGCGTTTGTGCGCGCCACCCGCGGGCTGACCACATTGCTGTCGGACAACACTCAGGACGGCTATGTGTTCCGGACGGATCTCCGGCTCCGCCCAGATCCGGCCGTGACCCCGGTTTGCCTCGCCATGGAGGCGGCCGAACGCTACTACGAAAGCCTTGGGCGGACTTGGGAACGGGCGGCCTACATCAAGGCGCGGCCCGCTGGTGGCGACATCGAGGCGGGGAGCGCGTTCCTAGCCCGGCTCGAGCCGTTCGTATTCCGCCGCCATCTCGATTTCGCGGCGATCCGCGATGCCCATGACATGCGTCTGCGCATCAGAGAACACAAATCCCTGGGAGGCTCCCTAAAGCTCGAAGGCCACGACCTTAAGCTTGGCTCAGGCGGGATCAGGGAAATCGAGTTCTACACCCAGACCCGGCAGATCATCGCTGGTGGGCGCGATGCCTCGCTGCGCATTCGTGGCACCGTCGAGGCGTTGCGGGCGCTGGAAGACAAGGGCTGGACCGAGGACGCCGACACGCTGATCGAGACCTACCGGCACCACCGGACCGTCGAGCATCGGCTGCAAATGACCCATGACCAAAGGACGCACCGTCTGCCCGCCTCGCCCGAGGGCTTTGCGCGGCTTGCAGCGCTAATGGACATGGAAATCAATGATCTACAAAGAGATATTCGATCAGGACTTGAACTTGTCTCGCGCGTTACCGAGGGTTTTTTCCGGCCCGGGGAAGCGCGCGAAACTCCCAAGGTCGCCGACGCCCAGCGAGAAATCGTACAGAGGTGGCGGTCATACCCGGCGCTGCGAAGCGCACGGGCAAACGAGATCTTCGGTCGCTTGGAGCCCGAAATTCTTCAACGGCTGAATGAGCGCGCTGCGCGGCCCGAGGAGGCGCTTGTGCATCTCGATGGCTTTCTTGGCGGATTGCCCGCCGGAGTTCAGCTGTTCTCGATGTTCGAGGCGAACCCACAGTTGATCGATCTTATCGTTGACATCGCGGCAACATCGCCCGCGCTGGCGCGGTATCTTTCACGTCATTCCAGTGTTTTGGATGCTGTGATTGGGGGAGGGTTCTTTGCTGAATGGCGCGGCGTGACGGCCCTTACGCAAGATCTTGACGTGACGCTGGTGCAGGCGCCCGACTACGAAGCCCGCCTTCTCGCGGCTCGGCACTGGCGAAACGAGTGGCACTTCCGAACCGGCGTCCACCACCTGCGCGGCTTGAGCGACGGGGCTCAGGCGGGTCAGCACTATGCCCATGTGGCCGAGGCGGTAGTGGCTGCCCTCTATCCCGTGGTCGTTGCGGAATTTGCGCAGAAGCATGGAGATCCACCCGGACGGGGAGCCATGGTCCTGGGCATGGGATCGGTGGGAGCGGAAGCACTAACCGCCTCATCCGATCTGGACCTGATCATGATCTATGATCCCGCGGGCGTCGAGGTCTCGGACGGACGGCGACCGCTTCCAGCCAGGACCTATTACGCCCGTCTCACCCAGGCCTTCGTGACTGCGCTTACAGCGCCCATGGGCCCCGGTAGGCTTTACGATGTCGACATGCGGCTCAGGCCGTCGGGACGCCAAGGGCCGGTCGCGACATCCCTGGCCGCCTTTGTGGCGTACCAGCGCGAGGAAGCCTGGACCTGGGAGCATCTTGCACTGACCCGCGCGCGTCCTCTTGCCGGATCGCCAGACTTGCAAGGGGAGGTCGAAGACTTTCGGAGGACCTTGATAGGGGAGGCGCGCGATGCGGCCAAGGTGCTCGCCGATGTTGCAGATATGCGCAGTCGCCTCGCGGATGCGCGACAGGCGGAGAGCCCGTGGAATCCGAGGGACGGCGCGGGTCGTCTTCAGGACATTGCCCTCTTGGCGCAGGCGGGCGCCCTATTGTCTGGGAGCGCAACACGGGAGGTGCGTGATCAGATCCTTGGCTCGGACGGAGTCCTTGGTCTGACAGCGAGCGAGGCGGACATGCTGGCCGAC
>JBCCKB010000254.1:0-5519 GCA_039027595.1 Pseudomonadota bacterium
CGGCGAGCTAGAGCAGCTGATCCTTCAGATCGCGTTTGGAGAGTATCTCTGGCAGCTCTACGGAGGCCTGCCGATGAGCCAGGGCGAGATCCTCCGGCCCCAGGACGTGGGGCTTTCGCAAGACGATCAGCGCGTGATGATGCGCCCGGCGGTGATGACGCTGACCCAGGGCGGCAACACGGAAGCGGCGCGGTCCAGGCTGGTGGAGCTCATGCGAAGCCAGTCGGGCGCGGCAACCGTCGGTGCCACGGGCCTCGACGAGGAGTTCGAGATGATCCGCGATCAGTTTCGCCGGTTCTCGCTCGAGCGTGTCGAGCCCGATGCCCATGACTGGCATTTGAAGGACGAGCTGATCCCGCTCGAGCTGATCGGCGAGTTGTCCGAATTGGGCGTCTTTGGCCTGACCATTCCAGAGGAATTTGGCGGGCTCGGGCTTCCCAAGACATCCATGGCCGTGGTCTCTGAAGAGCTTTCGCGCGGCTATATCGGAGTGGGCTCGCTTGGGACACGCTCCGAGATTGCTGCAGAGCTTATTCTCTGCGGAGGGACCGAGACGCAAAAAACCCATTGGCTCCCTCGGATCGCAAGCGGGGAGATCTTGCCAACGGCAGTCTTTACCGAACCGAATACGGGCTCGGACCTCGGGGCCTTGCGGACACGAGCCTCCAAGGACGACGACGGCTGGCAGATCACCGGCAACAAGACATGGATTACCCACGCGGCCAGGACCCATGTGATGACGCTCCTGGCGCGGACCGATCCAGACAGCACGGACTACCGGGGCCTGTCGATGTTTCTCGCCGAGAAGATGCCAGGTACCGACGCGGACCCCTTCCCGACCCCGGGCATGACCGGCGGCGAGATTGAGGTGCTCGGCTATCGTGGCATGAAGGAATACGAGATTGCCTTCGACGGCTTCCACGTCTCGGGCGAGAACCTTCTTGGCGGCGCGGAGGGTCAAGGGTTCAAGCAGCTCATGCAGACCTTCGAGAGCGCGCGTATTCAAACTGCGGCGCGCGCGGTCGGGGTCGCGCAATCGGCCCTCGATATCGCGACCCGCTACGCCGAGGAGCGCATGCAGTTTGGCCGTGCGCTCATCGAGTTTCCGCGTGTCTCAGGCAAGATCGCAATGATGGCGGTCGAGATCATGGTGGCCCGTCAGCTCACATATTTCTCCGCCGCGAAGAAGGATGAGGGCGAGCGCTGCGACGTCGAAGCGGGAATGGCCAAGCTTCTTGGTGCCAGGGTGGCGTGGACGGCCGCCGACAACGGGCTCCAGATTCACGGCGGAAATGGCTTTGCGCTGGAGTACCCGATCTCAAGGGTGCTGTGTGATGCGCGGATCTTGAACATCTTCGAGGGGGCCGCGGAAATACAAGCCCAGGTCATCGCCCGGCGGCTGCTGGCCTAACCCCCGCGACAGGACCCAGTCCCCTGGGCCGACATCGCACGCGGGTTCAGAGAAGAGAGCGCAGAGCGTGGTGGCCATCTGGCCCGCGCCTGATCGGGAACGCCGGTGCGTGGGACCTAGTGACCAAAATACGCGCGCCAAACCGCCGCTCGGTCGCGATCACGGGTGTCATAGGCGTCGATTGCTGTTTTGAGATCGCCGACATCGGCGGTCTCACGGTCCTGACCCAACTGCGTTAAGCGCATGGTATACCAGGCCGTGACCCCTCCCTCGGTCGCGTTTGCGAACCTTGGGAAGCGTGGCTCCGGCACCATGTCATCGCGCCATAGCGTGGGCAATCGCGGTTCAAGGACAAGCGCACGAGCAAGGCCAATGAGATCGGCCGTGCCATCGGACACCGCATCATCGGCCTGGGCCCGGGTCTTGATGCCACCTGTGAGCATGAGGGGCTTGCCGGTCACGGCCCTCGCCTGGCGCGCGAAGCGCCGG
The DNA here is from genome assembly GCA_039027595.1 of Pseudomonadota bacterium. Classification (GTDB taxonomy): domain Bacteria; phylum Pseudomonadota; class Alphaproteobacteria; order Rhodobacterales; family Rhodobacteraceae; genus Ovoidimarina. The sequence goes on from JBCCKB010000254.1 coordinate 1,901, forward strand.
AAGTAGGGACCGGCGCCCGCCGCGTCCGAGGCCGCCTTTGCGCCCGGAAAGTACGTGCCGCCACTGATGTCGATCACGTCAATCGAGGTTCGTTCAAGAAGGGCGACCACTTTGAGAGCCTCCTCTTCGCTTAGTCCACCTTCGAGCATGTCTGAGGAATTGAGTTTCACGGCAATGGGCGTGCCCGTTCCAACCGCGGACCGGACCGCGTCGATCGTCTCAAGCAGCAGCATGGCCCGCTTTTCGATGGACCCTCCATAGGCGTCGGTTCGCTGGTTGAAGAGCGGCGACAGGAACTGGCTAAGGAGGAAGCCGTGGGCCGCATGGATCTCGACCCCGCCAAAGCCGCAGTCTAGGGCCAGCCGTGCGGTTGCGGCAAAGCTTGTGGGCACGCTGGCGATCTCTTCCAAGGTGAGTTCCGCAGCTCGAAGTCCCGGCACATTGAGGGCACTTGGCCCGCGCGGCGTGGAGATCGGTGCGTAGGCGAGGGCACCGGCATGCCCCAACTGAACCCAAAGCTGTGATCCCTGGGCGCGACCCGCAAGCGCCAGCGCTCGAAAACGGCCGAGATCAGCGGGCGCGGTCAGCACCAAATTGCCGGGCCGCTCGGCATAATGCGGCGAGCCTTGCACTTCCCCAATGATCGAGGCCGCGACGCCGCCATCCGCCCATCGCTGGTAAAGCCGGATCTGGTCGTCCGACGGATGACCCGTTCCATCACCGAGCGAATCCGACATCGCCGACTTCAAGATCCGGTTCTTCAAACGGGCGCCGCAAGGCAAGTCGAAGGGTTCGAAAAGGTTTGAGCCCACGCGTGTCTCCTTACCTGCGGATAGGGCGGCAGACAGAACGTCCCCCAAGTTCCCGCGTCCTGCAAACGGGTTGTTGCGAGGACCACCAATTCCGCGCGGGCACTTCGGATCGACCCGGGCTCCGGGAAACATTTCAGGGGTCTCTTGTTGTCATCGGCAGGGGCCTTAAGTTAGAGTCACTAACATTTGGGAGTGCTGATGCCCAAGACCATCCTGTTGACCGGCGTGACCGGTTTTATCGCCAAGCGGATCGCCCTTGACCTTCTCAACGCGGGCTATTCGGTCCGCGGCTCACTGCGTTCCCTTGAGCGGCGCCAGGAAGTGCGAGACGCGCTGATCCCCCGGCTCGGCGAGCCCGCCCGGATTGACGCCCTGAGCTTCGTTGAACTCGATTTGATGCACGACGACGGATGGCAGGGCGCGGTCGATGGTGCCGATGCGCTGGTTCACACCGCCTCACCGTTTCCCATGGTCCAGCCGAAGGATCCCCAAGATCTCATCCGTCCGGCGGTGCAGGGAACGGAACGGGCGCTCCATGCGGCACGCAACGCCGGCGTGCATCGGGTGGTGATGACCTCGTCCGTTGTTGCGATCGAAGCAAGGGACAACCCCGAGGGACGCGCATACACCGAGGACGACTGGAGCGACCCCGAACACCCGCGCTCGACCGCCTATTATCAGTCAAAGACCTATGCTGAACGCGCGGCTTGGAAGATCGCGGCAGAGCATCCCGAGCTGCTGCTGACCACGATCAACCCGGCCCTGGTGCTTGGCACACCTCTTGACGCGCAGTATGGGACATCCCTCGAGCTTGTCGAACGGATGCTTCGCGGTAAGGACCCAATGGTGCCCAATATCGGCTTTGGCGTGGTGGATGTGGCCGATGTCTCGGCAATGCATATCGCCGCGCTTGAGCGCCCTGAGACCGCCGGAGAGCGGTTCATCGCAAGTGCCAGCTCGGTCTGGCTACCGGAGCTGGCCCGGTACCTGGCCAAGAGCTTTGCGGACCACAGGATCCCGACGCGGATCGCGCCAAGGCCGGTCCTTGGGCTCTTGTCGCTTTTTGATCCGACGATCCGTACGATCCTTCCCGCGTTGGGGACGAAGCCAACCTTTGATACGCGCAAGGCCAAAGAGCGGCTCGGCATCGATTTTACTCCCTGGCAGACCGCGACCCTGCGCGCGGCCGAAGCGATTGTGGCGGCATGAGGTTTCTCACCGCCACGCTTCTCATTCTGGGCGCCTGCGCCGATGAGACGGTTTCGGGCTATGCCGATCCAGACGCCAGCTATGTACTCGCCACAATCGACGGCACGGTCTTTTCGCCCCGAGCAACCATCGCCTTCCCGACGCCGGGCGAGGCGCTGGGGGATGCACCCTGCAACAGGTGGTCCGCCAGACAGTCTGCCCCGTATCCCTGGTTCGACCTCGGCCCGATTGCCGCCACCCGGCGCGCCCGCACCGATCTCGCCGAGGAACGTATCTTCCTCTCCGCGCTCGCCGAGATGACGCTCGCCGAAGTCCAGGGCCCCGTGCTGATCCTGTCCAATGACACCGGCCGCGAGTTGGTCTTCCGCGCCGACCCTTGAGATCCTTTACAGGTCCCGCAGCCCGGCCCTATCCTGACGCTATTGGTTTGAGGATTGATTGGGTTGGGCGTGAGTTTCGGACAACAGCCGTGGCAGGCGCGCAAACGCGCGCTCGATGCCGCTGCGCTCAACGCCGAATGGGAGATGCCCGACGGCGAGATCGGCAAGGTCATCCGCCAGCTCCGCCGCAGGGGCGAGGCCGCCCGGCGCCGCGCGGGCGTGGTCTCGCTCGGGCTCTTTATCGTCATCCTCGCGGGTCTCGCCTTCTACCTTGGCCTGCCCTTCTGGCAGCAATATGTCGACGGCCGCCGACTGACGCTCGAGGAAACCACCGCCTCCATCAAAGCCTCTGAAACGCGGCTCGACGCCGAAACGGCGGAGCTGCGCGCTCAATTGATCGGGGCGCTGAAGGATGCTCCGCAGCCTGTCCCCAAGCTGACCGGGATGGAAAACAACAACTACCTAGCCGCACTCCAGCTGAGCAGCGGAAACGTGCTTTTGGTGGGCACCGGCGCAGACATCCACCTGTGGAATCCTGAAAGCGAGCTACCGCCACTGCCGGTGGTGAAGCTACCGGGGTTTGAAAGCCATGAAGCCGCTATTGAACTTAGCGACGGCCGCGTTTTGATCGCGGGCGCCAACAAAACGCTTCTCATCTGGGACCCGGCCGGTGGCGGGCAGCCACAGCAAATACCGGACACTCCCGGGCCTGAAGACGCAACGTTCTTCACCGCGCTCCAACTCAAGGACGGTCGCGTCATGGTGGCCGGGGACCAGACGATCGTCCTTTGGGACCCAGAAAGCGACGGGCCACCGACGATGCTTCGAGAGGGCTCTTCCCTTGAGACATCCATATTTCGGATGGCTCAGCTCACGGACGGGCGTGTCCTGGCCGTCGGAGAGGATAACTTGATCTTGCTGATTGATCCCATCGATTTCACTGGGCGTCTAATTTCCACAAATCCACCGCAGGAAGGTGTGACCACTTATTGGACCGTACTGGAAATGGTCGACGGACGGGTATTTCTGGCAGGGGACAATAGCGGACTCCAGATTTGGGATCCGAGCGGCTTGGCTCCGCCCCGACAACTCCCTGGAGTTCCCGAACTGGAGAACGAGCGGTTCTTCGCGCTGCTTCGGATCGATGAGGTGAACGCGGGCGATCCAGCTCGCGTGCTCAACCCTCATACATGCCGCCGCGCCCCGTGCCGCCGCCGC
>JBCCKB010000255.1:0-5514 GCA_039027595.1 Pseudomonadota bacterium
ACCGGTCGAGAACTCCGTGTGTGCAAACTTTGTGCAAAGCAAGCCTGGCAAAACAAAGGCGCCATGCCCTTATTCTCAAGGAATTCTTCTATATCAGGGGGTTATTGGTTTCAAGAAAATGGTGCGGTCGAGAAGACTCGAACTTCCACGGGTGTTACCCCACAGCGACCTCAACGCTGCGCGTCTACCAATTCCGCCACGACCGCAATTATCCACCGCAACGACGCTCTGATACACGGGGAACATGGCGATGTGAAGGGCGGCATTGCGAAAATTCTAGGTGGAGTTCACGAGTAGGGTTGGCACGCATTTCGTGGCGAGAGGCGCGTTGCGTGAGCGTCGGCACACAAACGGACCCATACCGAATTCAATCGCGTGTTGTGTCGTCCCAAGGGGCTGGGTGCGCTCTTTGTCGAGTTTCCAACTCGCCCTCTAATCGACTTCTGTTCACGAGCTAGTGAAACGTGTCTACTGCATCTATTCCAACCCTCGTGCCGCTCGAGGCCTCGTTTTTCTCACCTTTTACCTCAAGGTGTAATCTGTGGCTCGCAAGCCCAAGGTCCCGATCGGCAAGAAGTTCGACTTGATACTCCATCTGCGGCGCATACAGATCAACGCTCGTCAGAAACGCGTCATTAAGGTAGATGTCAAGGAAGCCGTGATCGGGGCCTTTCGTCCCAAGCAGCCGTACTCCCTCGCCAACAAAATCCACCGTCAGGCTTGCCCCCGCCGTCGAAGAGTCCAGCGCTCCAAGTCCTGAATTGTTCCCGTATTCCGTACCAATGCCGCCAAATACCTGCCGCCAAGCCTGGCCAAGCCGCCAACGGAGGGTCTTGATCCGCGTTTCCGGTCTTTGCAGCCTCCACGGGCCCGAGAGTTCAACGGGAACGTGGAAGAAGTCCATCACACCGTGTTCCGCCTCAAACCGACGCGGCAAGGTCGGCAGAAGATCCCAGGTGAGCCCGGCATCCTCGGAACGCAACAGATTGCGCCCAGCGCCTCCGTACATCGTACGGTCCTCGGCAAAGAACGGGGAGAAGGCGAAGAGATCAAATCCATCTTGGCCAGCGAGCTTGGAGAATTCATGGCCGGGCGCCGGAGTGCTGGCGGCGTCCCATGAAAAGCCAGCGCCTATATCCTTACCAACCAGCAGGTCTTCGCCCGCGAGTTGGACATAGACCAGGCCATCGGACGCATAATCTGGAGAGAGAGCCAGGCCAACGGCGCGGGTATTCTCGCCAGGAAGGTCTATTTCCTCCCAGCTTTCACCTCCGTTTTGCGAACGGTAAACACCCAGGTCACCGGCCGCGAAGAGTGTCTGATCGCTGTCAAAATTGCTGGAGATCGCGAGATCGATGCGGTCAACGTCGAGCCCCCAGATCCGCGTCCAGCTCGCGCCGTGATCGGTGGAACGGTAGACGTCGCCTCCAGCATTGGAGAAAACAGTTCCATCGTCGTCAAAGCGAGGCGACATGGCAAGCGACCAGCTTGGTGCATCAGTGTCCATGACGATCTCGAAGGAGCGGCCTGCATCAGTTGAGCGCAAAACACCGTGCGGGAACATTCCCAGGATCATGATGCCGTCCTCCGCGTAGCCGGGAGATAGCTCGATGGCGGCGGGTGCGACGGGATCCTTTGTGTCGTAGAGCTCTTTGAGGTTTTTCAACGAGACGTGACGCCACGTGCTCCCATCTCCGGCACTGAACTCCATGCGGTTGTACGAGCCTGAAAACAGCCGTTGCTCGCCCGCATACTCAGGTGCGTATTCGAGGCTAAGTCTGCGCACCAAGATGCCGGACTGGTCGAAGCGCCATGTCTGGCCGAAATCTGTCGACCGCATGATCCCGTTGGCATAGGCCGAAATCGCGATCTCGTATGTGTCGCCTTCGGCAGGTGACGTCGCGACCGCATTTATATGTCCGATCGTGGTGTCCATTCGAAACCAGCGTTCGCCAGCGTCCTGAGAGCGGTAAAGACCCGCGAAGGTTCCGATGAAAACAGTTCCGTCGGGCAATGCACGCACGAATTCAAATTGGGCCTGCCCGTATTCGCCCGCTTGTTTCGACGTCTGCAAGCCACCCGAAACATCGTCCCAGACCGTCCCCTGGTCATCGGAGCGAAACACTTGCCCCTCCCACGTGGTGGCCAAGAGACGCGCGTTGTCACCCGAACCGGTGTACGTCACCGAAGTGATTTTGTGGTCCCCAAGCCCGGCCTGCCGAGCGGAGAGCGCGGCGTCTTCCAGCTGGATTTCGACCACGCCGTCGCCATCGGTTCCAGCGTAGAAGGGCAGAGACAGATCGGTTCCGTTGGGGAACGCAAAGCCGGTTAAGGCTGAGCTTGCGGCAGTGCTCGCAAATCCCTGCCACGTTGCGCCGCCATCCTTTGAAACCTGCACCTCTCCCGCCGCACTGCCGGCGAGAATCTGATTACCGTCCCATGCCAGAGCGGTAATGTTCTGAAGGTCGTCAATGTCGGTCCATGTCTCTCCTGCGTCTAGACTCGATACCACGCTCCCATCCGACAGGAGCGCCAGAATGCTGCCTTGGTGGGCGAAACTTGGCGCGACGAAGAGATCGACCACATCGCCGCGTGGCGCTGGCGCGACTTCGGTATAACTTGCGCCCCCGTCGCGGGAGACAAAGACCTGGTGAAGGCAGGTCAAAAATGCGGTCTGATCCTGATCAAAGGCCGGAGAGATCGCCACAGCGCGGTTCGCATGCTCGATATTCCACGGACAGGCGATGCCTCGGGTCTGCCTTTGCCAGGTTTCGCCATTATCCCGAGAAATGAAATACTGGGTGCGCACCACGGCGACTGTTGTCGAGCCCGTTGAGTCGAGGTCAATCACATGATCATGCGGAATGTGCGCCTGCACAGGCTTAGCAGACACAAAAAAGCAAGTGGACATTGCTGCCGCGAGGAAAACTACACGCCCAAACATCACTACTCCTGAACAAAAGCGATCGGTCCAGATCGCAGGTTACGTAAGCAGACGACCGTGGCAACCGATATCCCGCATGCCGCAAAACGCGAGAGACTTCGTGTGCAGGAAAGCCGCGGTCGCCTAGGCTTTGGCTTCCGTGTCGATCCAGATAGTCACTGGCCCGTCATTGGTCAGGGACACGCCCATATCGGCTCCAAACTTGCCTCGAGCCGTGCGAATGCCAAGTGTCGTTAGATGATCAGCAAGTGCCCCATAGAGACGCGCACCGTCCGCAGGCGCTGCTGCACCTGAAAACCCAGGACGGTTGCCACGAGATGTATCCGCTGCGAGCGTAAATTGGCTAACCACGAGCGCGGCTCCGCCGGTGTCCAAGAGCGCCAGGTTCATCTTGCCCGCTTGATCGGGGAAAATTCGCAGCTTGCCAATCTTCTCAGCCAGAGCACAGGCCGTAGCCTCGCTGTCACCGGGCATGCCGCAAACGAAAATCAAGAGGCCCGGGCCGATCTCGCCAAGTGTCTCTCCCGCGACCTCTACTCGGGCCTCGCTTACCCGCTGCACAAGCGCACGCATCAGAGCTCATGTGCCCAAGGTGGGTTGGCTCCGGCACGTGAAACCGTGATCGCCGCGGCGCGATTGCCCTGATCGAGCGCGGCGCGTATCTGGTCGCCGCTGAGGTCACGAACGACCTGCTTGGTCAGCAAGCCAGCTGCGAACAGCGAGCCAAGAAATCCTGCGTTGAACGTATCGCCCGCGCCCACTGTATCAACGACGTCCACCTCACGAGACGCCACCGTGTGAGTGCCGGAAGCCGTATATGCCGTGACGCCTTTCTTGCCCTCGGTGACACAAACGATCGAGGGGCCGCGCTTGCGTATTTCTTCGGCGAGCTCGGAGACATCCCCTGGCCCTTCAAGCCAGTGTAGATCCTCATCCGAGAGCTTCACGATATCGGCCCGAGCTATCATACCAGCGATCCGTGCCCGGTAGCGCGCCTCGTCGCTGATGAAGCCGGGGCGGATATTCGGGTCAATCATGGTCACTCGGGTTTTCGCGGCGGTTGTCATCAGGGCTTCATACGCTTCACCGCAAGGTTCGACCGGGATCGAGATCCCACCGAAAAAGCAGGCTGTAACATCGACGGGTAGCGACGGCAGATCGACGGGGCTGAGCATCCGGCCTGCGGTGTTTTCGTCGTAAAAGGCGTAGGATGCCTGGCCGTCCTTAAGGGTAACAAAGGCCAGCGTTGTGGGTCGCCCGCTCCGGACGGCAAGCGCAGTGTCGACGTGCGAGGCAGTGAGCGCTTCCTCGAGGACCTTGCCAAACAAGTCCGTCGAAAGACCCGTGAAAAAGCCCGTTGGCGCGCCCAGGCGGCCGAGTGCGATCGCGGTGTTGAAGACCGATCCCCCAGCATATGGGGCAAAGGCCGTCTCTTTTCCGGTCGTTTCCCTGGGAAGCATGTCGATCAGCGCTTCTCCGCAGCAGAGTATCATAGCTTTCTCCCCCATTGCCTCGCCTCAATCAGCGCGCCAGCGTTGAACCACGGGATCACGAGACTGTCGAGATTACTCAGATGGCGCCCGCTTCGTTTAGCGCATAGAGATATCCAACCACGGCCGCAGCGATCAGCCCCGCCAAGACCAGGGCCGCAATCTTCCAGGCGGACCAGGGTCTTTCGCCGCGAACGCGTCCAGTCCGACCGTTTACCACAAAGCGGTAGCTCTGCCCTCTAAAACGGTAAGCCGCCATCCAAACCGGCAAGAGAATATGCTTGAACGTCACTTCGGAAACATCTGTTTTTAAATCATGGATGCGCTGTCTATCGCCGCCGATATCAAACCGAACGTCACGCCGGATCACCTGATCCATCCGGTTGCGAGCCTCGTCATAACCCTCCAGAAGCTCTATTTGGTAGGCCTCTGCACGAAAGCCTGCGAGGAATTCAGGACGATAGGTTTCGAGCGCGGACAAATCCCAGGGTTCCAGGGCATCGGTGAAGCGCTTCGGCAAAGCCCTCGACGCGAGAACTAAGACATCGTCAAAAGCACGCGCGACGCGCCCTGACACGCGCCGCCATCGGATGCTGACCTTGCGTTTTTTGCCCGAGCCGGAGCTATGCACCGTGCCGCGTTCGCCAATGTAACGCGTTTGGGTTCGCGCGTCGAAGGTCCAATAAGGGACATAGATGCCTTGGAGGCTTCGCCCCTTTCGGGCATAGGCCTGTAGCCTGTTTGGCGCCAGCCACAGCGATCCCAACCAATCGGTCATGGCGTCCTTTGCGGCGCGTTCGTCGAGGAGAAACGGCAACACACCTTTCGGCTTGATGTGCCGGTGTGTTCCGGTTCCGGTGACCACGGGCGTCGCGCAGAAAGGTCACTCCTTGGCGTGAATTTCCTCCGCGAACTCAACCTGGGCACCACAGTTCGGGCAAGACAGGACCCTGGTTTCCTCTATGGCGCTCTCCGGGAGCCTTGATTCAACCGCCGCCCGAACTGTGGTGCCCAGGTTGAGTTCGCGGAGGAAATCCACGCCAAGGAGTGTCCTTTCTGCGCGACGCCCGTGGTCACCGG
>JBCCKB010000256.1:0-5484 GCA_039027595.1 Pseudomonadota bacterium
AAGGGCGGCCCGCGACCGCATTGATGGGCGCGAGGCGATCGGACAGGATCGCCGAGAGCCCCCACCAAAGAACAACGCGCCCCAGGGCAAACCAACCCGGGGGCGTCACGGAAGCAAGGGCGCGAAACGCCGATGCCGAATTCGGCCTCGGCATGGATAATTGCGCCTCGACGACTGCCAGACACCACTCCAGGTGACATGCTTGCAACTGCGGCCGCCATGGGGCTTCGGGTGGTCCTTGATGGGAACCTGGCTGGTTGCGGCTTTCTTGCCCTTGACCTCTTACGAGGTTTTTTCGACCGCTTCCGCCAAGCGTTCCATGCCATTCGCGCGAGGTGGGCCGCTCCCATGGTCAACCTCGGATGTGTTGGTCCGAATTACGGGCGGGTCGTAAAGTCCTTGGCGCGCCGCGCTCTGGGGTTTCGCCCGAGCGCGCGCGACTGACCCGCAAAATAGTCGTCAAGACCCCATCCGCGAAACCGGACACCTGCGGCGGCCAAGGCATCGGCCAGCTCCGTGTCACGGCGCCCGCGCACCCGTCCCTTTGCGAGCGCGTCAGGGCCGGGTACCGATGTGCACAAAAATACAACGGTATCGCGCGGGCAGGCGACCAGCGGTGTAAAAGAGCCTGACATCCACTCCATTTGGGCGGGGAGCCAGGGCAGCTTCCAGTGGAGAAAATCCTGTTGCACCACAATCGAGTGCCCGGGGATCAGGTGTGGAAAGAAGATCTCCGCGATCCGATCTGTGGCGCGCGCGGTCTTGGCCGCGTCGATCACCATGATTTCGATCGGTCCGCCTCGCCAGACGGCGTCCTCGATCTCGCCCGGAACCAGTGTGACATTGGCGGACCAGGGGCTGAGCAGGTCTTGTGCAACGGGGAGAAGATCGGCGCCCTCGAAGGGAGGCACGCCTGCGGGATAAAGCACAGTCTCCTTCGTCTTTTTGTCGGCGCGGAACCGGTCAAACGCGTGAACGCGCGCGAGTTTTCCCGACCGGACCAAGCCTTCTGCGAGGCAAGCGGTCGATCCGCCTGCAAAGGCCCCCAAATCAACGACCGCACCTTGCTCCGTCGACCAGCTCTCGGTCAGCCAAAGGTAGAGCCGGCGCTCGGCGTCCGAGATCATGCTGGGAACGGCATTGGATGGGCCAAGGGTCTCGGCCGGAAGCTCGGTCCATGGCGCGGACCTAAAGAGTGCCGCCACGCGTTCGTTTGCCGGGCGTTTTCTGCGAAGGGCTGCCATCGGGGGATTGAGGCTGCGCTTTCCGGCATCCGCAAGGGAGGCCTGATCCATCAAATTTTCTCTGTGGCGTTTCGGTCGCCAGGCCATTGCCACGGATTGCACTTGATTCCACATGGCCGCTGGCTTACCCCTCGCTCCGGCCTTTAGGGGTGTAGCTCAGTTGGTAGAGCATCGGTCTCCAAAACCGAGGGTCGGGGGTTCGAGCCCCTCCGCCCCTGCCAAAGGCCAAGGAACGCGACCGATCTGGCGGGTGGTTGAAGCCGGAGCCGTTTCCGAAATCACACTTTATGTCCATTGATCGGCGTGTTGACGGCCAAGACTTGTGGGTGAGGCGTAGCCGGGCCACGATCCGCTTTTTGGAAAGACCGGGCTTGCCGGGAGAAAAACTGTATTTATCTATGCTTTTTAAGTATTTAACGACAACTGAAAATGCCCTCGCACACCAGATCAAATACCCCCTCGAAAATACAATGAACTTGTATGAGGCGCGTACCGCTGATCGCTTGGAGCGCCTCGTGGTATCAAACTGAGCTGAGAAATGAGGTTTGGTCGCCAAGCGCGTCCGGTTCTTGCAAACCTCTGAGCCCAGCCAGCAGCATGCGCAACTCGGATCGGGCGCTAGATGCCCGAAGGCGTCGCCGAGCCAAAAAACACCGCTATCCCGTGAATGCGCCATTGTCCAGGGTCACCGCGCGTCTTGCCCTCTTGAGACTAACGCAGCCTTGGTGGACAAAGACTTTACTAGAAAAATATATGTTTAGGCAGCGCAGCTCATCCTGAAATCATAATGCTCCACACTGTGGGAGCGCTGCGCTCAACGCAGGCGCCGCTAAGCCTTATGTCCGTGCCCGCCGACACGCCGCTGGCAAATCACGATTGACCAAGAACAAGGCTCGCGCATCTGGCCCCAAGCATCATGGCGGGCGCATTTGTGTTGCCGGCGTTGATATCGGGCACAGCCGACATATCGCAGACCCTCAGTCCATCGATGCCGCGCACGCGCATGCGTGCATCCAAAACCGCCATTGGATCGCCATCCCGACCCATCCTCGCCGTGCTCGCGGGATGGTAGTTCGTCTTTACGAAACGCTTGCAATGCGCGCGAAGGGAGGCGTCGTCATCGGCTTTCGGGATCACGATTTCGCGGATGCGCCCTGCAAGGGGGTCAGTGGAGAACGCGCGCCGGAAAAACCGCTGGCCACGGATCATTGCCGCCATGTCGTCCTCATGTTTCAAGAGGTTAGGCGAAACCAGCGGCATGTCCTTCGGATCCGCCGAACGCAGGCGAACCTCACCGCGTGACTTTGGCTTCACAACGACCGTTGTGACCGTCAATCCGTAGTCATCTTGAACTTCATCCAGCGCGTCCCGATCAAGGTAGACGATGGGCACGCAAAACGCCTGGATCGTCGGCTCATCATCTGGATCCGATGGATTGACAAAGGCTCCGGCCTCTACGCCCGCTGAAGTGACCGGGCCGCTCCCAAACAGCTTGAACTGCAGCCCATTGCGGAGCATGCGCCAACCGTCTCCCTGCTTGTAATATCCGTAGGGGCCGTTTGCGAATGCTGTTATCGGCACCTCGGGGTGGTCTATCAGGTTGCGACCGACGCCGGGCAACGGGTGCTGGATCTCAATCCCTTTCTCGCGAAGATGTTCTTCCGGGCCGATACCCGAGAGCATCAGGATTTTCGGGGTCATCAGCGCGCCGGCGGCAATCAGGATTTCACCATCGGTTCGAGCCGAGCATTCGCCGGATGAATTGCGATACCTGACTTCAACGGCGCGGCCATTCTTGACGACAATCCTCGTCACCTCGGCGTGAAGCTTAATCGTCAGGTTGGGGTCGGACTTGAGTGGGTCGAGAAAGGCATAGGCCGAGGAACTGCGAAGCCCCGAGCGGTTGGTGAACTGATAAAAGCCAACACCGCGTTGGCTTGCGCCGTTGAAATCGGCGTTGAATGGTTCGCCGAGGCTTTGGACCGCTTGGACAAACCAACGGGACATCTGGTCAATATGTCCGGGGTCCGAGACTAGAACCGGTCCGTCGGCTCCATGCAGATCGTTCACCAGGCGATTATTTCCTTCCATCTCGCGAAAGAAGGGCAAGACGGCCTCCCACGCCCAACTCACCCCGTCGTTGCTGCCGTGAAGTGTGTCCTCCCAGGCGTCGTAGTCCGAAGGACGACCACGCATGTAGACCTGTGCGTTGACCGAAGATCCCCCGCCTAAGACATGGCCCTGGGGTATGTCGTGCACGCGACCGTCAAGATGCTCCTGCGGTGTAGTTCGGTGGTACCGCATGAACTTCGAACCATTGATCATCTTGAAGATGCCGGGCGGCATATCGAGCAGTGGGTGGTGATGCGCGTGGCCGGCCTCGAGCACCAGGACACGACAGCCTCCGCGGACAAGCCCTGCCGCAGCCGCAGCGCCCGCTGATCCGCCGCCGACAACAATGTGGTCGTAGGTCTCCGTCATCAAACTGCCCTCAGGCGGAGGACGTTGGCGCGGCGATGGAATCCCGTTCCACGAGTTCGCATTCTAACTTCACCAGCGGATGGCGCTGGCCCTCCGCCGGTCCATGAAAGAACTGCTCAATGACCCAGCGCCCCATGGCGCGTGTGGGAAGGATCATTGACGACAGCGGCGGCGACAGATGTCGAGCGGTCTCGTCGTCATCAAAACCAATCACAGACACATCGCTGGGGATCACCAATCCCATTTCCTTGAGCGCCTCGTAGCAGCCGATAGCCATTCGGTCATTTTGACAGAAGATTGCCGTTGGAGGAGCGGGGAGGGCCATTAGGTCTTTTGTGGCGGCATATCCGCTGCTGGGAAGCCAGTTGCCTTCGACGACGAGGTCTGCGTCAAAGGGAATGTCCGCGGACGCAAGCGCGTTGCGGTAGCCGGTCGTTCGGCCCATGGCACATTCCATGAACGGTTCGCCCGTTATGGTGGCGATCCTTTGATGTCCGGCTTTGATCAGGGCATTGGTCGCTGTGTGCCCGCCCGCCACCTCTGCGGGAATGACGGCCGGAAACGACAGATCGTCGGAGAAGCAGTTTAGCAGGAACACCGGCGAGCGGGTCTGACGAAGAATGTCCGGCACGTCCACGCGACGGGTAAAGACCGTGGCATAGATAATGGCGGCCACGTTCTGATCGAGAAAGAACCTTAGGGTTTTTGGCTCAGTCTCCGCGTTATTCTGTGTTTCGGCGAGCAAAACCAGGTTGCCCGTTTCGCGGATCGCTTGCCGGACGCCGCTAAAGGCGTTCACCATCTCGGGGCTCGTGGACAATTGGTCTACAACGAACGCGATCGTGCCGTCGTTCGCCAAACTGCTTCGGCTCAGAACGCGAATTTTCGAGGATTGGGTCGAGGAGGAGTAGCCAAGCTCCCTTGCAGCCTCATGAACGCGCGCCTTCGTTTCGCTCGAAATCTTCACCGTTTCGTTGTTGTTGAGAACCAGTGAGACAGTTGGCTGCGAACACCCCGCGACGCGGGCGATGTCATGCATCGTGACGCGTTGTCGTCCGGTGACATTTCCCACGCCAGCATGTTTCCTTGTTTTCTTGGCTTCATCGGCCATGCACGGCTCCTCCCGTTCCTGGAGTATCCCGTGGATACGCGTCATGCAACTAATATTAGTAAATCAACTGATACGAATGTTGACAGCTAATTTAAATTAGCTAAGCATCAAGCTAATAAAGACGAGATGACTCGCCAAGTAGTCGAAGGGGGGAACATGCAGCCAGGGACTGCCGTCCTGGACCGTGCCGAGCGCAAGGCGATGTATATCGGTGGGCGCTTTCTTGGTGACGACATGCCCATGCGAGACGTGGAAAACCCCGCGACCACGTCCACTATCGCCCTTGTTCCTGACGGAGACGCCGCGCATGCCGACGCAGCGGTTGAAGCGGCGCTGAAGGCGTTTCCCGGGTGGTCAGAGCTTCCGGCGATTGACAGGGGAAGGGCGATTGCGCTGCTCGCTGATGCCCTGGAAGCAGACAGCGAAACCCTTGCGGCGCTTGTAACGGCCGAGCAAGGCAAGCCTCTCGCTCAGGCGCGCGGAGAAGTCGCCGCGTCAGTGACGTTCCTGCGCTACGCTTCAGAAGAGGCACGCCGTATCCAAGGCGACATCGTTTCCTCGGACAATCCATCCGAAGAGATCTTCATTCGCCGCCATCCCTATGGCGTCGTGGTCGCGCTGACGGCCTGGAATTACCCGCTTGCCCTG
>JBCCKB010000257.1:0-5308 GCA_039027595.1 Pseudomonadota bacterium
CCCTTCGCGGCAATGGGCACGCCCCCTACCGCCTGCCGGTCGCGATCGCCTATCGCCCCGGCTGCGGCGAGTGCCAAGGGCAACGCTGTGCACGGGCCTGCAAGGGCGAAGGCTGGACCCGGGTTCTGGCCGACACTTCCGCGCAACATCGGGTCGTCATCCGGTGCAGCACCCATGTCCGCACCCTGGCGGCAGAGGTCGATGGGATGGTTCGCCTTGATCTCGCAGGGCCACATCGCCAGAGCATTCGCGCGCGCCGGGTGGTGCTCGCAGCCGGAGCACTGAACACGCCGCGCCTTCTTCTGAATTCGCCCGATCTTTTCGAGCGCGAGCCTCATCCAATGATCGGTCGCGGGCTGATGTTTCATTCCAGCGATCTCTTTACCGTGGGCGTTAGCCCTGGTCTCGCGTCGGACGGGCCCAAGAAAACCATGGCGCTCCGGGACTTTTACGATCTGCCGGAAGGGCGCGGCGGAGAGATCCAATCGCTTGGATTTGACCTCGCGCCGCGGCTCGTCTCTCGATATCTTTCAGAGCTGGTCGCCGCGCGTGGTATTCCGGGTGGTCCCTACCTCATGGCAGCGCTGCGCATCCCCGCGACGGTTATGGCACGTTGGCTTGGCGAGCCACCGGTTCTCGCCACGATCCTCGAGGACCTGCCTTACACAGAAAACCGCGTCCTCGCGGCGCCGGAAGCCTATGCGGCCGACCAACCAATTCAGGTCTCCTACACGGTTAAACCTGAGCTTGAAGCGAGGGCCATGGCGATGCGACGGGCAATCGGGGCCGCGTTTGCGCCGATGAAGGTGACCTTTCTGCTGAGCCGTATCGCGCCCAATCTCGGACATCCCTGTGGAACCGTACGGATGGGCGATGCGCCAGAGACCGATCCCGTGGACGCCAAGGGGCGCCTGCGCGGCGTCGCGGCGCAGATCTATGTCGCGGATGCCTCGGTCCTGCCGTCATCTGGCGGCGTCAACCCGGGCCTCACGGTCGCCGCAAACGCCCTCCGGATCGCCGAGGCCCTTACATCTGGTCACGCCCTGCCTCAGGGGGCGGCGGGGCGGTGGTCAAACGCGCGGGCCAGTTAAAAAGGTTGCTTTGCGCCGAACACGCGCGGCGCGGACCGTGCCTCAGACAAGTCTTCGCAGATGTCGTTTGATCGCGCCCTTAAACGACTCGCCAGGGTAGATCCGCTTTCCTGCGCGAAAGAACCCTCCGGATGGCCCGCCTTTCGGCAAATCGATCAATTGCATGATCTCGGGGATCACATCATCGGGCAGTCGCCCGTGACCGGCCATGTTGCCCTGGACAGCACCCGGTGTCATCTCGTTGATGAGCACATCGGGGCACCGAGCCCGATCGATTTCGCCCGCAACCCCACGGATCAACGGGTGAAGCGCGCCCTTTGTCGCCGAATAGCCCACGGCGCCCGGGATAGGGTTCATGTCAGCCAAAGTGCCAATCACCACGATCCGGCCGTAGCGGTTCTCCAGCATGCCTGGGAGGACGAGACGTAGCGTGTTGGCGACACCAGTGAAGTTTGCCGCCGTCATCGAATCGAAGTCCTCCGCAGGCATATCGAGGAAGTGCCCAGATCTGTTCAGGGCAGCCGATAGGACAGCCGTTGAGACCGGCCCCAATGCTGCGGTTCCTTCTGCTAGCGCCGCCGCGAGTGCGGTGCCATCGGCCACATCTGCGACCGCATGGACGACTTGATCGGATCTCGCAAGGGTCTCCTCAAGCGGCTCCGGGCGGCGTCCGCACAAGATGACGCGCTCGCCCCGCGCATGGAGCGCCCGCGCAACCGACCGGCCAATGCCGCTCCCCGCCCCCGTGACCAAGGTAGAGGTCTCGCGCGCTGGTACATGAACAGCAAGACCATCGGTGCCGGGCGTCGCCTTGCTTGGGGTCATCGCATCTTCACTCCCAAGAGCGCGCTTAGAAGAGATCGGACAGCAGTCGGTCGTCATCATCCTTGATGCGCGACCATAACGCGATATCCGCCTGATAAATGCGCTTGACGCGCGCTCTCTGCGCGTCGTTCAAGCCAGCGGCCTTCACATCCGCCGCAAAGTCGTTTGCCATCGCGTTCAGGTCGCGTCGTTCAATCACACCCTTGCTCCGCCCTGGAACCCGACTGGCCAAAAGCGGTGGCCTTGGAAGCCGTCGATAAAGACCGGTTCTTGTCATCTTGCGCATCATAATGCGAAATCCCGTAGCCCCGCTCACCGGCTTTGCACCACCAATGTTGAAACGGTCGCCGACGGGCGCAGGTGGGCGCGTAATCGCAATATCGTAGCGCGATCCGATCTTCTCCAGACCCGCCTCAATATGCTCGACGGAATAAAGACGCGCGTCGAAGCGGGGAGTCCCGTCGCGTTCAGTAAAAAAGCTGATCTGGTGCTCGTGATGTGCATCGAAGGGCGCTTCTTCAATGAGATCAATCATTAGATCGATGATCCGATCCACCGGTCCAGCAATCACCCGCTCGAGCGCCGCGTAGATGTCTTCCGACACCACCACGCGATCGTTGGTCTGTGGATCCTCGATAGCCGTATGCTGCACCCTCATGAGCGTTTCCGAGATCGACGAGAGAAATCGACGAACCGGGTCGCGCAGAAACAACACCACCGGTGCCTCGACATCCGCAAACGGCTGCCAAGTCTGGCAGTTCAGCCTGTTCATCAGCTCGGTTGAGGCGTTCTTGGAGATTCGAAGAAGGGCAAGCTTGCCGTCTGCACGGCACCAAAGAGCGCCATGCGGATGTGTCGTCGTCAAACGCGCCCGCTGCGGCAGGGCGTGCAAAGCTGTCACGCTGCTGCGGTCGGCCTGGCTCATCCGATACTCCCATCGATCACGACGACACCCTCGTACACGTCTAGGCAACGGGCCGCAAAGACGCATTCGGAAACAATGTAGACCAGTTGCCGGAGGCAATATTGGGAGGGAAATGTTGCCGAAACATGGCCGTTTGCCTGGAAACCGCCCACCAAGGCGATCAGTGGCCCGTCGGCTTGGGTAGCAAACCCATCTGGCGCAGCCGGATAAGCCCCCTAAACTGCAAAAAACCGTGCGCCTGATCTCAAGACGCACGGTCTAGGTTCTGCCTATGACGTCGGCGCGACCGCGCAACGCGCTTTACCTACCCCAGGTAGACGCCGTCACCGTCAAAGTTCTGGTAGGTTCCGCTGGCTCCGCCCATGGCGTTGGTCGTATCGTGGTACAGATGCGCCGCTGGAGCCGTGGGCCAGCCCCAGTCCTTCCAATGATCGTGATCGACCGTGTCAAACACCCGTTTGAAGAGCTGGAAACAGCCGGTTGGGTTATTATGCGTCCAATGCGCGCGGGTTCCGACCTTGGGGATATACTGCTCGACTCCGCCTTCTTCGCGTGGGCTCACCTGAGTTTTGACATTTGTCGTCCAGGTTTGGTCGAAGTTTTCAAGAAACTGACCCATCTGCGACCAGTCGAACTGTCCCGACAGCGTCGGATGGTCCGATGACACAAAGCCCGCGCTCTTGATCCCAATGCCATTCGGGCCAGAATACGCCGTCGGGTCGCCCGAGAATGCAAAGACGATGTTTTCATCGCAGGTAGGCTGGCCGTTGATGCCAGTGAAGTTAGCGGTCCAATTGGCGGAGGTTTCCGAACTCAGCGTTTCGATCGGGATGAAGAATGTGTTGAAGCGGATCTGAGCACCGCCGTGATGCGATTGGATCCCCTTCCCCGGCGAGCCGATGAAATTGTCGACAATCGTTGCTCGCGACCCGGCTGCACCTGCGCCCCAATAGAAGGCCTGCTTGGCAAGATACGTGTCCGCGCCCCAGGCAGTCTTGGACTGGACCCAGTTCCCTTCGATGAGCCAGTTGCGGGCATATCCCGTACCGTTGGTGCCCAGGACCTGCACGAAGTCGCGGTGCTGCTCACCCGAGTTGCGGCCCTTTCCGAAGCCGATGTTGTCGGCAAGGATCCAGTCATCGGTGACGCTCGTGCCGAACTTCACCAAGTCGTTGTGATTTTGAGCCATGACATTGCCGCGGAACTCGATCCGGTCGGCGTGAAGGTTTGGCGATTTACCGATTACACATTCACGCGAGCCCATGAGCACGTTGTGCATGAACTTGCAGTCATAGCTTTCATCGATCCAGATAAGCACCTGAACCCCAGCCTTCGGCGTTGTAGACAGGGCCGATTGCGACCGCGCGACCTCTCCAAAGATCGCGTTCCGAACCCATTCCGAACGGTTGCAGTTTAGGACGCGGTGGTTGTTTCCGTTGTAGGTGGTGTTGACGCTGGAGGGCTCCGCCTCAACCCCCATAAGACGCATGTCGTCGCAATTGTTCCATATGAGGCGGCCAACTTTCGTACCAGCGGTTGGGACATAGGACGTCCGCGAGAAGGGGCCCGCGCCGCGAATGGTGACCCGCTCTGGATAGGGGCCCAGGTTCGACCAGTTGATATCCCCATATTGGCCCGCCGCGAGGCCGAGAACCGGCTCGACGCCAGAGTTTGCCAAGCCCCAACCCGACATCGTCGCATTCCAATTGTTGTCGAGGTTCTCAAGCGCGGTCTTCAACGCGTTCACGCTTGAAAAGTACACGCCTCCGTTCGCATTGACAGGTGGCATCGGAATGAACTTGTCCGTCGCACCGGTCGCTTCACGCACCGAAATGGTCATGGTTTCAGAATACGCACCACCACCCGCCGCCGTATTGTCATAAACAACGCCGATTAAGTAGTTGCCCGCCGCGGGCGCGGTTTGACCAGA
This sequence comes from Pseudomonadota bacterium, assembly GCA_039027595.1. Classification (GTDB taxonomy): domain Bacteria; phylum Pseudomonadota; class Alphaproteobacteria; order Rhodobacterales; family Rhodobacteraceae; genus Ovoidimarina. Next base: position 4,772 of record JBCCKB010000257.1, read on the forward strand.
GGCGACGGTCAGCTGGCCATTGGGCGCCACATCGACCCAGGAAAGCGCTGGGGTCCCCTCTGAGAATGACCCGTTGGTGCGATTGGCTGTCGCTGTGCCCAGGAGAACACCAGCGCCCGCACCTGTCGCTGCAGCAAAGCTCCCACCAATGTCCGTGGCGGGCGTCACAATCGCTGAGATCGTGACCGCGGGCGTCACCATGACGTCGTTCCCGGTGGGCCAAACGGCATCGGCGTTGATGGCGTCCTGGAGCGTGTTCGTCCCTTGGACGAAAATCAGATCGTAGTATGTGTCATTGATCCAGAAATGGAGGCCGACATAGGGCGTACCTGCGACGAGGTTTTGGGCACTCCGGCGCGTGACGAGACCGGCGCCATCAAGCTCAACAAGGCTGTCGTGGAGCGACCAGTTCAACGGGTTGCCCGCCTCAACCTCCACCTTGCCGTCGGTCCCATTGTAGTTTGACCTAAAGCGCGAAATGAACACCCCGTTTGTTAGGGACGCGGGGTACTGAAACGAGGCCTCGGCCTGGTAATC
>JBCCKB010000258.1:0-5290 GCA_039027595.1 Pseudomonadota bacterium
CTTCATTCTCATCGGCACGATTGAGTTGGAACCGCAGATTGTGAGATGCATATCGATACCGGACGCCACGAGAAGCTTCTGATGGGTTCGGGGCGACGAAGCTGCTGAGAGTCACTCGCAAGGTCACATCAGAATTGCCAAGCGCTCTCAGGGCCTCAATGGGCCAGGGAAGGACGAAAAGTTTCAACTCGTTGTGGACGTCACCGCCCGTCTTCTCTGAGATCCCATAGGGCGTGATTGTATCTTCAACGATGAGTGTTAGCGCATTTGACGCACTTCGGCGGGCGCGGGCCATGTCGGGAACGCCATACCCATAGCGCTGGAAGAGCGGCGTATAGTGCCCTTTGTTCGCTTGGGCAGGTAGATGTGATCGCATCTGCTGTGTCCATCGCGCCGACGCCACGTAGAGACCGCGAACGGTCTCGGGCCAAAGCGTAGGATAGTCCGACCAGAGCTCCGTCACATCCTTGGCCGCAAGTGCCGTCGCGGCGCTGGTGTCGAAGGTGAACGAGAAAGATCGTACCGGATAGTTGTGATGTGTTGAAAGGAGAGACAGCCATCCGTGCCGCATCGGCGGCGGCATGGCGCTAAGTGCCCAGTTTCCACCCTCAAGGACAACGTCCGGCTTGTTGGGCCAATGGGAAGACCACGATGCCGTTCGCGACGCCGGAGAGAGATCGCCGAATGGTGCAAGCGCTTGGGCCGGTTCACCGTTGGGCAAAACGGTCTTCTCAGTAAAGGCGCCGACAGACAGAGCATTCCACGCCTGGGCCGGCGACTCGATCTCGTTGTCTTCGTGATCGCATTGATCGAGGTAGTTTCCGGCGCCAAAGGTGAAGTTGTCGGTGTTTCCTGCTGAGACAAGCATCAGGCGCTGTTGTTTCACATCACCTGAAACGCCGGCGGCGAGCTGATCGACCTCCGTCGACCAAGAGGTCGGAGCGCCATCATGCGGTGTGTCCTCACCCGTCGTCGTCGTCATTGTGATAGTACGGCGCCGGGGTTGGACATGTTCGACCGTATTGATCGCCTGCCTGGTCACCGCGCCGAGGAGATGATGCGGGTTCATCCCGGCGTCAGGTAGGAGCTTCACGGATTCCAGACGGTTGACGACCGAAACCGGGTTTGCCTGATGCAGTTTCGGCGTCAGATCGCCAAAGAGCGCCAGTCCCCCCATCTCCGTGCCATGGCCTTTCACGTCCTCCAATCCCCAGGCCGGGTTGGCGGTATGCCGATCATCCGCGCTAAGCGCCGGCTGAAGGAGAGGATGCGCCAGACTTACGCCGGTATCCATGAGCGTAACGTAGCCAGGATCGGGACTGTCGGTGTAGGTCGTCCGGCCTACAAGTTCGTCGACCCACTGCGCCTGTTCGTCCACCGGCAAGCCGTCGAAGAAATCGGCGGTGATGGTCGGAGCGGCAAGAGCGCGCACGCCGCCCAGTCGGCGGACGGCCTCGGCGAGGTGATTGCGATCGGCATGCACGACCACGACCGTATCTTCGGGAAACTCCAGCCGATCCGCTCCCACGGTGACGCCATAGTTTGGCGCGGCCGCGACGAAGGCTTCGGTCATTTTTGGCTCGAGCCAAACCTCCCAGACGGTCGCAATATCCGCCGCGGGAAATTTGCCTGCTGGGCTGCGCCAGAGGGCACGCAAGCCCGCTTCCATGATGGCAGCGACGCTCTGCACCAGATCCGCGTTCTTCGGACGGCCCGGGATGATTTCACCATCTTTCTCCCGGTCGGGTGTGTCCTCCGTCCGAAACTGCTCGACCTTCTTGCGCAGGTTCTCGACACCCTTGGCTGTCGCAAAGACCGTAGCACGCTCCTGAGCGCCACCGGGGTCAGGGGTCTCGGCAACGCGAAGGAGCGTTAGGCCACTGGCGTCGAGGCTGTCCTTTTTCAGGCGCTCGTCTACACGCGAGCGGACTTCCAGATAGACGCCGGGAAGCTCGGCGATCGGAATATCCGGCAGCGCATCGATGGCCTGAAGCAGGGCTTGGGCGTGCGCTGCGCGATTGGGGACGTCACTCGGTCTTTTTGGCCCGCCCCCGCCCTTTGCCTGGAACGGGCGCGGTTGTCCGAGATTGCGAAGGTGGAAGTGTCGAAGGTCTCGTGCCATTGTCATCGGTCCCTAACTCTTGGAGCGACCGTCGGCGTTCGAGGGCATCAAGCAGATCCTGTGTCGCAATCTTGTCGGTGTCGTTCAGCACAGCACGTCGGGCTGCATCTTCCGCCGCCGCCACGACATCGGCCGTCGAGAGGCCCGTGGCCGCATCCGTCACCCGCTTCCATCCCATCCGACCGAGCGAGAATCCGATCAGTCGGCGTTCGAGCGCCTGCCGGATGGCCCGGCCATCGGGCATGACATATGGCAACACGAGATCGAAGCGGCGCAGCACCGCGCGGTCAAGAATTCCCGGCAGGTTTGTGGTGGCAATTACGATCGAAGGCCCTGTATCCTCATCCAAGAACTGCAGGAATGAGTTTAGAACTCGCCGGGCTTCGCCGACATCATTCTCCCCGCCCCGGGCCGCGGCCAAAGCGTCGATCTCATCGAAGAGATAGATACCACGCGTCGTTTTGATGGCGTCGAAGATCATCTTCAGCTTCTGCGCGGTTTCGCCCATGAACTTTGTGATAAGGCCGTGTAGCATGACCGAAAAGAGTGGGTATTGCAGTTCCCCAGCAAGCGCTGATGCGCTCAGGGTTTTGCCGGTCCCGGGAGGACCGGAAAGGAGAACACGACGCCGTGGTTTCAATCCCTTTTCTTCGAGCTTCTCACGCATTCGTGTCTCGACAACAAGATGCGCGAGCTCGCTCTCGACCCTATCCGGCAAGATCACATCGACGAGACGCTCGGTTGGGTAGTTCGCGGCGAGAAATTCCGCCAGATCGCCGCGAGGTGTCGCGATGGGGGTTACGGCTGGAGTTCGTTTGGCCAGCGGTTTTTGCCCCGCTTCGGCCCATTGCCGCAGATGTTCAGCCAGCCGGGTGTGCCCTTTCTGCTCTTCGGCTGCAGAGAGTTGCATCGCCAGATCGTAAAAGCGATCGGCGTCCCCTTCTGCGTGGCTCTTAACGAGACCGATGAGTTGCTGGGCGGAAGCCACGATTGAACTGCTCACACTGTTTTTCTTGGCGTTTATCGCTTCTTTTTTACATCTGAACTCCTTTACACGCCAGAAGATTTCCACGGGTAGAACCAGATGGTTGTCTCGAAGCTGCACCTCGAAGCAGCCACCTTGGCAGCGGTCATATGCCCCTCGACTGATTTTCGGCCACAAGGTGGTCAGTGGACGTCTGCTTTCCGGGCTGGAAGGCATATCCATGCTACCGCAGCGAAATACCGCTTTCCGCCCCCAGTCGCGTCTGATGTTTCACCCGCAAAACCTTTTGGTCGTCCTGGAGTTTCGCGAACAGTGTTCGCGTTATTCCGCGCCCCCAAAGCTCTTTGCGCTTGGCGCTGTGCTCAGCGTAAGCATAACGCCAACGCTAAAGCCCTTTCGCCTTTCGATCGCTAATCTCCTTCTTTGCCTTCGCCAATATGAACGCAATCTTCTTGGCGACCTCGAGGCTAGAGGGGGGATCCGTCGGCTTGCCGTCCCGATCGAGATGCCGTTGTTCGGTTCGATCCGCCAGCCCGAGATCGCGCGCGATGATATTGGGGTTCAGCAGATCTGCAGCCGCGCCGGTGAACTTTTGCTCACGCATCACCCTCTCAGATTGCTCAACGACCCCAGATAAATCCGGGCGATTATTGCGCCAATCACGCCAGGTTTCCGGATCAATCCCGAGAAACAGTGTGAGCCCTTCGATCGTCATCGCCCGCATCCTAGGTACCGGCACTTCCTTGGTGTCACCCTGATACGAGACGAGTGTCACCTCTTGTAGCGGGTTTGCCTCCACCCACTCGAAGTAAGCAACACAAGCCTCCCAGAGTGCTTCTGGATCCTCGAACCTCGGCTTCGGACCGGCACGACTGCGCGTCTCCCAGATCCTGTTGCCGGCTGCAAAGCGACCGATTTCATCGCGGCCAGTGCTCTCCGTCATTGCCTCACCCTCAACCATACTTATCCCTCAGTGATTTGAGTGGCGCGCCAAAGTCGTCGACATAGGCCGAATACCCCCGGATCCCCTGCCCAAGCGCCTTGAGGCCCGATGCCTGGTTTGCCGACCGGCCCGATGTCCGAGCCGCTGCAGCGGCGTTCGTATAGGCCAACACAGCGTCTTGCCCCTCGGCCAGGCCCAGCATTTCGCGATAGGTGCCTTCGTCTTCGATGGCGCTCGAGATTTCAAAATCCAGACCCCCGCCACTGGCCGCGCCGGCAGCCTGTGCGCTGGACTGGATCAAATCCGTTTGACGCCGTTGCTCGGCGATCCCGTAAGATGCGCTTGCGAGCTCCGCCTTGCCTTTCTGCTCAAGTTGTTTGGCCTGGAACTCACTTTCGGCCTTTGCCGCATTGCCTGCGGAAATGGCGCCAGACACGCTGGCAGCGGTGCCAGCGATACTGAGGGCCTTGGCGACTGTAGCGCCGCTCCCGGCGGCGCTGATGATTTTTGCGGCGGCTGTTGCGACCAGTTGCATTTTCTAACCCTCCTATGCGGCGTCAGGGATCACGGCGGTGCGATCTTCGATAAGTCGATCGATCTCGCGCTCGGCGCCGCTCGCCTCGTCATGCCAGGGATGATCCGGATCCATGAACATGCCGGGCTTGGTTTCGTGCTCGCCGAACCAATTGCCTCCAATGGTGCTCTTGATGAGAGTATCCATGCGCTCCATCAGGTCTGCCTGCATGGTCTTTGCATCATGGATCTGCAGCACTGTTTGACCGGTGGCGGCACGAAGTGCGGCGACCAGATCGGCTCTGGCCTGCTCCGCCTTGGTGTAGTTCGCCATGGCCTGCCGAAAGGCCGCTTCCATCGCGAGGATCGAAGCACGGCGCGCCTGGCGCAGTTTGGTGATCTGATCCAGTTCGAGCGCCCATGCCTCTGCCTCGCTGCGCTGCGCCGCCTCCAGAGCGGCGATACGAGCGGCTTCTTGCTCGCGGCGGTATAGCTCGTCCAAAGCCGCCTGAAACGCGTCACGCCTGTCCTTTGCGTCTCTCAGCTTGGATTGATCGAAGTCCTTGTCGTCGATAACGGCATCGCGGCGCTCTACCTTCAAACAACCAATCTGCTCATTGATCGTGGCAATTTGCTTTTCGAGCTCTTTGCTCGTGAGTTTTTGCGTTTCCATGTCGTCCTCCTTAGACGATCTGTTTCTTTCCTTAGTCATTGGTCTGCTCCCATC
>JBCCKB010000259.1:0-5264 GCA_039027595.1 Pseudomonadota bacterium
CCGGTGGCGGACGGGGTCGCCGTCGGCGCGGGTGACGGTACGGTGAGGTTCTTTCAGCCCGGGGAAAAGCCCACGGTCATTCAGGCGCACAAGGGCGTGGTTCTATGCCTTGCCCAAGATGAAGACCACGTTCTAACCGGAGGGGATGATGGGAAATTCCAGCGGGTTTCCTCGGATGGCAGTATTGAGGTCATCGCCAGTTTCGGCACGCGCTGGGTTGACTGCGTCGCCGCGAGGCGCGGGCACCGCGCATGCTCGTCGGGCCGCGAGGCGCATGTCTGGTTGTCCGGTCAGTCGAAGGCGACGGTATTCGAGCATGCGAGCACGGTTGGCGGCTTGGCCTTCGACGCCAAGGGAAAGCGCCTGGCCGTGGCTTATTACGGCGGGGCGACGGTTTGGGATCGTGAAAAGCGTTGGAAATCGTCAAAGCTCTTTTGGAAGGGCTTTCACGGCGACACATGCTTTAGTCCCGATGGAAAGTACCTGGTCACGGCCATGCAGGAGAACGCGCTCCATGCCTGGCGTCTGCGGGACAAGGGCAATTTCGCGATGCCTGGCTACCCCGCGAAGATCAAGAGCCTGACATGGGTCGGCGACACCCCGCATCTGGTCACATCCGGCGCCGATGAAGCGATTGCCTGGCCGTTCGATGGCAAGAACGGCCCCATGGACCGCAAGCCCGTCTGCGTTGCCTACAACGCGGATGAACTGGTGACCGTCGTACAGGCGTTTCCTGGTGCGGAGGCGGTCTTTGCTGGCTTCAGGGGCGGCATGGTCCAACTGGCCGAGCTCGATGAGACGAAGACCGCCAGGATCGTTTGCGGGCCGACGGGGGCGGATGTGACGGCGATCACGCTGTCGCGGTCCGGGGCATATCTGCTGATCGGTGACGCAGGTGGCAACGTGCTGTGGGCACCGCTCGGGCCAGGAGACGCGCATGCAAAACATGTTTGATAACCCGCGCCCCGATCCTCAGGCCGTGGACCGCGTCAAAGCGTATTTTGTGACGCATTTCGGCCTGTCCGAGACGACGCTTTTGAGCATTGCCGAACTGAGGTGTCACGAACCGGATTGTCCGCCGATCGAGACCGTTGTCACCGCGCGGGGCCCAGAGGGATCTGTTAGGGATTGGCGACTTGGGAAGCCAATCAAGGACATCACCGACAAGGATGTGGAGGCCCTGGGGGAACACTAGGTTCTCAACGTAAAGCCCTGAAAAAATGAAAATCTCGGTCTTATCCAGGGAGGCTCCCTAGGGATTGGCGCAAGGACCACTCCCGGGACCGCGAAAAGACATGCCTCCGACCCGCGACGCGGCCACCCGGCGCCTGGCGCTTCGGCTCTGGCACGCCCCGGCCGGCGCGCCGTCATTCCGCGGGGATCGAGGCCTTGCCCGGCGCCTCGGGGTCCGGCAGGACACCCGCAAGGAGCTCTTCGACGAGAAATGAAATCAGCTGCTGTCGGTTTTGCAGCCCGGATTTGCGGTAGATGGCGTTCATTTGGCTCTTTACCGTGGCGGAGGTGGTGGAGCGGAATTCCGCAATCTCGGCGTTCGAGAACCCCTTCATGGCATAGATCATCACCGACTGCTCCGATGGCGAAAGCCGCCAGGCGCTGAACTGAGCGTAAAGATGGGTTTCGAAGTTCCCGGTCGCGACCTCCACTTGACGGTTGAGCGCGTCCATCCGCTCTAGTCCGCGCCGGACCAGCATACCGCTGGCCAAGACCCCGATCACGACGCCGAAGCTCGCGAAGATCTGGATCACTTCGCGGTAGGCATAGGGGATCGGGGTTTTTCGAAGCCCGAGGATCTCGGTCCAAAGTTCGCCGAGAAAGAAGAACGCGCTCAGCGCCTGGATCGCGAACACGCAATAAAGCATGGCAAGCTTGCGGTGCTCGCTGATCCGCCGCCGATCGAGCTCTGTGGGATCGGTCCGTTCGATCGAACTGGCCAATCGGGGCATGAGGCCGATCTTCAGATCACCATCCATGGGCACTCTCCCGCATGTCAGTTCTGGACCCTTGTGGCCCTGCCGGCGCCGAGGGTGCTTGTGTCATCTGCCGGCCCGGTTCCAACGCCCGCGGCGCCCGAGCGGTGCCGGAAGATCGCGTCTTGGCGGATCTCCCCGGTGCTGCGGCTCAGAATCACTTCGCGGAGATAGCCGTCCGTGACCGCCTCTATCCGGACCCGCCCAAGAATGGTGTGTCCGATATCGGTGACCACGAATCCCTCTGATTCAAGGATCTTGATCATGTCGCGCACCGATTCCGCCGCCGATGGCGGTGCAGGGAGCGCAAGGAGCAGCGCCAGCACCATGGCGCGGCGCGAGGACCAGGGTTTTGTCATCATCGGTGTCGCAAAATAAGGGCATTACGGTTACCTAACTCTTGATGTCCAAGAATTGCGGCACGGGTGTGGCGCTTCCAACCCGGGGCCGAAAAGGCATCCAACCCAGGGTGTAAACGCCCCAATTCCCCCCCCTGGAGGATTTTGTTGCCGCAGCGGCGAGGGTACATCTCAGTCATCGACCACGGGACCGGGCCAACGCTCTTATCCCCCTCGGCGGTGCAGAAAATGCGGGTGCTCAAGAGTACGACATCCGCGGCGAACATGAGTGTGTATGCGCGGATTGACCCCCCGCGTCCCGTATCGCCGCCCTGCACCGCCACTCCGGCGATGCGGCTAACCGCGTCACATCGCCGGCGGTGCGGCCCACAACGCACAGTTGCTGGCCCGGTCCTGGTGGTCTGACCATCTTCGCTGCCACAACGTCTTACCTGCCCTCGGTGCTTGCACCGGGGGCGGCAAGATCGTATCTGATCGCTTGCGGAACCACGAAGGACCCCGGCATGGCCACGACCAACCCGCTTCAGTTCATCCAGCAGGTGCGCGCGGAAGTCGCGAAGATCGTCTGGCCCTCGCGCCGCGAGGTCTTTGTGACCTCCGTGATGGTCTTCATCATGGCCGTTCTGACGGCGATTTTCTTTTTCTTTGTGGATTTCCTGATCCGGCAGGGCCTCCAGGCCCTTTTGGGGATGTTTTAGGCTCGGCGGGTTCGCGGCGCGCGCTCATCGCTCAAGCTGGGTCATGTCGATCAGACCCTTGGCCATGAGCGCCCGGTAGGCCGCCACGTCCCCTTCTATGGCCGAGACCATGGGCATATGCGGAATGTCCCCGATCAGGCCGCGCAGGCCGGCGTCATCCAGATCGGCCGGCAGCGGCAGCGGGGCGTCCGCGGCCACGGTGGTCTCGGCGCCCGGGACCGTCTTGTTGATCAGCGCGGCGATATCGGCCATCTCCATCACATCGCCCCGGAGGTTAAGCGTTGGTGCGCCGTCGAGCTCGGCCTCGGCGCAGGCAATGAAGATGCGCGCCACATCCGAAGCGTGCTGAAGCGCAGTCGGTCCGCTGAAACGCATGTGGAACGGCTGACCCGCGGCTGCGGCCAAGATCGCCTTGGCGACATCGGCGGTCACGCCCTGGTCGCGGCCGACACCGTAGACGGTATAGGGCCGCAGTCCGACGCTGCTGATCCCCCAGTCTTGGTGGTAAATGCGCGCGGTCTCTTCGTTGGCGACCTTATAGACCCCGTAAAGCGTCGCGGGCGTTCGGCTGACACTGTCGGCCAAGGGGAACTCGGAGTAATGCGAGACCGGGCTTAGCGCGGCCAGGGAGCTTGCATAGGCCAGGCCTTTGACGCCCTCGTGACGCGCAGCCTCAAAGATATTGACGGTGCCAAGCACGTTCACCGCCGCGCCAAGGGGCGGGTTCGCGCGGCAAAACGGGATCTGTAGCCCCGCGAGGTGGATGATATGCGTGACCCCGTGATCTGCGACCACGCGGCGGGTGGCGTCTGTGTCGGTGACATCAAGTCGAACCCATGTGAGCGCGTCGAGCTCGTCCTCGCTCATCAATAGCCGTGGACGCGCTCGGTCATCGCTAAGATCGGCCGCCACAAGGGGGGTGCCATCGTCGATCAAATGTCTGAGAACCCAGGCACCAATGCATCCCATGGTGCCGGTGATCAGAACTTTCTTCTCGGCCACGGCGTCGCTCCCCAATCGTCCCGGCCCGCAAGCTAGCCCGCTTGGCAAGGGAGGGACAGGGCGAAAACCGGGGCGCGGCACGGCTTCTTCAACCCGGTGCTTGCAACACCCAGCGTCGCGCGGTAGAGGGGCTTACCCCCCGACAATGGAGTGTTTCACGGAACCTGCGGGCGGCGTTTGTCCGGGCGAGGGGGATGGTGCGGCAGCATGGGGAAAGCTTGAGATGGCGAAGCGGTGGTATTCGGTGAGCGTGCTCTCGAACTTCGAAAAGAAGGTCGCAGAACAGATCCGCCATGCCGTGGTCGATGCCGGCCTCGAAGAGGAAATCGAGGAGGTCATGGTTCCAACCGAAGAGGTGATCGAAATTCGCCGCGGCAAAAAGGTGCCAACCGAGCGGCGCTTCATGCCCGGCTATGTCCTTGTTCGGATGGAGATGTCGGATGCGGGTTATCACCTGATCAACTCGATCAACCGCGTCACCGGCTTTCTGGGCCCCCAGGGACGGCCGATGCCGATGCGCGACGCCGAGGTGAACGCGATCCTGAACCGTGTCGAGGAAGGCGAAACGGCACCTCGCTCGCTCATCACCTTTGAGGTGGGTGAGAAGGTCAAGGTCAATGACGGCCCGTTCGAGGATTTCGACGGGATGGTTGAGGAAGTCGACGAGGACAACCAGCGCCTCAAGGTGACGGTCTCGATTTTTGGACGCGCGACGCCCGTGGAGCTTGAATTCACTCAAGTCTCGAAACAGGGCTGATCACGCCAAGAACCGTCGCTTTGCTGGGCGGGCCAAGCCGGGACCCTGGGCGGTCGCGATGGACCCGGAGGGTGCTGGGACAGGCGCTGCGATGAATGTCGGACGCACACGCCTTTCTGGGCACCGCCTTGACGGCGCGCGGGGCGTTCCCGAGTAGCGGAGCCGCCGCTCTGAGATGACCTGAACCGCCGTCTCCGCGCGGTTGAGCCCGCGGTGGTCGACCAGAACCCCGGCGGCCCGACGCTGCCGGGCAGGGGGGCCGGGTGGCCGGAACAAAGCTCCCCCAAGTCTCCGGATGGCGCCTCCCTGACCGGGCGATCTCTCAGTCGGCGTCTTTGTGGTCGTGATCTCGCGCCAGTGGGATCTCTGGGGCTGTTGGTGGTGATACTTGGCGGCCGCGCTCCATCAGAACTGCGACCACGGCCGGGTTCTCGGCGTCAGGCCCTGTGCACGCGCAACC
>JBCCKB010000260.1:0-5214 GCA_039027595.1 Pseudomonadota bacterium
GCGGCCGCCGTCAGCGCGAGACGCTCGGGCTGATCGGGCCAGATATAGGCGAACAGGCGGTCGGCGTCGTGGTCATGGTCCAGCGGCCTGAGATCCACCCCTTCTCTCTCTCAATGATCCGGGGTGGGGCCGGCGAAGGCACAGCCCCCTCCCAGTCCGGTCGGAAGCGCACCTTGGTATCCGCGGGGCCGAACACGGCGTCCCCGAGGCTCAAGTTATAGCGATCTGCGCGGAGATTGAGCCCTCCGGAGCAACCAAGCTCACTCAATCGAATGGGGAGGCCGGCCCAGCGCTCGAGAAGATGGAGCGCCGGGATGAGCGCGGCGCTACGGCGCACTTCGTTTGTTTGGGGAGCGCTCTGCAGCCAATGAAGCAGGGTCCGCTCGTGTCGGTCAAAGGCCGCGCGTACCGCGCGCCAAAGCGCTTGATCCGGCGCGGTGTTCGGCGGATAGACCGCCCCCAGCCCTGGATCTCCGCCTCGGCGGATTGCATGGAGCCCTCCCGCGAGCCTCAGGGGCACCGACTGCCCGCTGGACGACACGTCACCCTCCCAGCTCATGAGCCGGTCCGCCACCTCGCCTCCGGGCTCAAGTCCTTCGGCGATAACCGACATGAGCTGGGCCATGAATGGTGACCCAAGGGCCGCACAGGAACGGGCCTGATCGCGGAACGCCTCCCTTATGTCCCTCACCGGAAGCGATCGACAAGGCGCTGCAGGGGCGTTCGGGTATCTGGGTCGTGCGCGCTTTGATCGTCTGCCCTGGTGGCGGGCGCCGATTGCTTGGCGGGTTTTGACGGCCTGGGCGGGTTTAGCCTCTTGGCCACGGCGTTTGAGAACCGGCTCCGATCACCCGTCGCCAACGCGTCTGCGCCATCCGAGATCCCGCCCAGCATTTGCTCGAGCCAGTCTGCGTCCGCCTTGGGGAAGTCCTTGAGCACATATTGTGGGACCGCGTCCTTATGACCAGGATGCCCAACACCCATGCGCACCCGCCAGTAGGCGTCGCCGATATGGGCGTGGAGCGATCGCAGACCATTATGGCCTGCGTGGCCACCGCCCTCCTTGAGCTTCAGCTTTCCTGGAGCCAGGTCGATTTCGTCGTGAAAGACCACAACATCCGTCGGGGCGAGTTTATGGAAGCGTACGACCTCGCCGACCGATTGCCCGGAGAGATTCATGAAGGTTTCGGGCTTTAGGATCATCACTTTGGCGCCGCCCAGGCGGCCCTCGCTGAGGGACCCCTGGAACTTCCCTCGCCAAGGTCCAAATGCGTGGTCCGAGGCAATCCTGTCGACCGCCATGAAGCCGATGTTATGGCGGTTTCGGGCATACTTGCCCCCGGGATTTCCAAGGCCCACAAAAAGACGCATGGCGATCTGTCCTCACGTGACGTGCCACGAGCAAGATGCCCGGCCGGTCCCCCACCACGGGCGAGCCGTGGAAAACGCCGGGCCCTGGGACGGCCCGGCCGCTAACTGCACTTGTGCCGCGAACCGATGACGTGTGTGCTACGCCTCGTCGGCGGGGGCCTCCTCATCGGTGACTTCGCCGCCCTCTTCGCCTTCGTCGCCATCATCACCACGGGCAAGACCCGAAGGCGCAGAGATATTTGCAATCACGAAGTCTCGGTCAATCGTTGGCGTGGTACCTTGTGGAAGGACCACCGATGAGATTGTCACGGTATCCCCAATTTCCAGCTCGGAGATATCGATGGCCACGCGCTCGGGAATTTCCCCCGCTGTCACCAATAGCTCGACTTCGGGTCGCACAAGCGTCAGCACGCCACCCTTCTTGAGGCCCGGAGAGACCGCCTCGCCTTCGACCTCAACCGGGATAAAGAGCTTTACCTTCGTGGTGCGCCGGAGCCGCATGAAGTCCACATGCGTCGGTAGATCCTTGACGACGTCTCGCTGGACGTTCCGGCAGATCACCCGGACATCGTCGTGGCCATCCACCTTCATGTTAAACAGCGTCGACAGGAACCGTCCCTGCTGGAGCCGCTTGAGGAGAACGTTAAAGGGGATGTTGATCGGCAGCGGATCGGTACCGCCGCCGTAAATGATGCCAGGTACGTCGCCCGACCGGCGGGCCTGACGAGCGGCCCCCTTGCCTGTCCCCGTCCGTACCGTGGCGTGAAGATCCGGGATCTCACCAGCCATGGTCTACTCCATTGATGTCATTTGGGCATCCTCCAAGGGTGTATGCCCGAAGCCCGGCTCTATAGGGGAGTGATGGAGACTTGTGAAGAGGCAATATCCGCCAACTGACGACAACCAGGGTGCGAACAAAAAAGGGAGGACGCCACGCGGACAATGCCCGCTCCGCGCCGTGGCCTGGATCCAGGTCTGGGGCGGCTTTGGGGGAGACTGCCCTGGTTTCGCGACCTCCACCACGCCGCGAAGGCACCGGATCAAACCGCTCTTGAACGCCGGTCACGAACCAATTTTGCGTCTTGCGTTGTACCGCGGTTCATAGCGTAGCCAGGGTGCGGTCAAAAGATGAGGTTGCAGTGGACAAGACGACATCCGGGATCGTTTGTGCTCTGACACAATCCGAGTTCCGAAAAAGGACGGCAGAGGTCCGCGAAAGTCTCACGGTGCATCTCATCGCGAGCACCTATGCGCAAGGGTCGGCACGATTGGCGTTTCGCAGACCCGCCGTCTCGCGCGGAAAGCTCGAGCATCTGATCGAGCGCGAGCAGACGTGCTGTCCGTTCCTGAGGTTTGACATCAGAGAAACGGACACAGACATCATGTTGATCGTTTCAGGGCCGGAGGGAAGTGAAGGCCTTGTGCGCGATCTCTTTTCGCTTGCCCCCACCGCCTGCGGCGCATGGCCCAGCCAAAGTGAGCGCGCGACCGACGGTTAAAAAGGGCGATTTGTTCAGACAGGCGCGTGCCTTTGCGAATGGCAGATCAGCGGTGCATATTGCAACGGGACCGTACTCCAGGGCTTGAGAGGCTGGCATGCGTATTTCAGACGCCGCCAAGACGACAGGATTATCTGTTTCCGCGATCCGCTTTTACGAGAGGCGATCAGTCATTCGCCGTCCAAACAGGCGTGGCCTAAACCGTGACTACTCTGAGGACGATATCCGCGCGCTCAGGTTCGTTCGAAACGCGCGGGCGCTTGGCATACCGCTCCGAGAGATTGCCGAACTTTTGCAAAGACCTTGGGACAAGGGCGAGATGGCGGCCGCAATTTCCGGTTATCGCCAAACGGTACAGTCACGGATCGACACGCTGAAACAGGTGGACGGGGTTCTCGCCCGCCTTGAGACGTGCATGTGCGCCAGCGTTCTCGACTGCGACTTGGCAGATGGCGACGGTTGATAGGTGGGACCCAACAAGGTTCACTCCCGTGGTGATGTCGGACGCGTAGGGTCAGAGTGTTCGCGCCTTTACTTTCGCATCGCCACACCCGATCTGAGTGGCTTGACCCCAGCCTTCATAGTTGGCTTTTTTGGCATTGTGGTCGGGCTCGGACATGGTTGCCCCTCGATATTGAGCTCGCATTAAGTCCACTGACCTTGAAAAAAGGACATTCGTGCGGCTCGCGGCAATGTCCATTCCAGTCCCTCAGCCGGGGCTTTGGCAGTCCTCCCATAGAGGAAGCTACGCCATTGGCGTATCCGCGTCATAGGCCTCGATGATCTTCGCCACCAGAGGATGGCGGACGACGTCTTTTGACGTGAAATAAGTAAAACTCAGACCGTCGATCGGCTTCAAGAGGCGCTCGGCCTCGGACAGCCCACTTGTCACGCCTCGGGGTAAGTCCACCTGGCTCCGGTCGCCGGTAATGACCATTCGACTCCCTTCGCCCAGGCGCGTGAGAAACATCTTCATCTGCATCGCCGTGGCATTCTGCGCCTCGTCTAACACCACAAAGGCGTTTGCCAATGTGCGGCCCCGCATAAAGGCAAGCGGCGCGATTTCGATCCGCTTTTCCTCGATGAGCTTGGCGACCTGCTTGCCCGGGAGGAAATCGTTCAGCGCGTCATAAAGCGGCTGCATATAGGGGTCGACCTTGTCCTTCATGTCGCCCGGCAGAAAGCCCAGGCGCTCACCCGCTTCGACGGCAGGGCGTGACAGGATCATTCGGTCAACGTGACCGCCAATAAAAAGCGACACACCGACGGCCACCGCGAGATAGGTCTTGCCCGTGCCGGCCGGGCCAATCCCAAAGGACAATTCATGCGAAAACAGGGCACGCACATAGTCCTTCTGCGCGTCGGTTCTGGGCTCCACCAGTTTCTTGCGGGTCTTGATCTCGACCCGGCCGCCCTGGAACAGCTCCATCTGATCTCCGGCGCGGACCCCGGTGTCGGGCTCGGACCCGCGCATTCGGATCTCGCCATCAATGGCACCCGAATCGATCTCGCGGCCCGCTTCAAGCTTTTGGTAGAGTGCCTCGAGCACGGCTCGCGCTGCATCGCTGCTATCCTGCTCGCCGATCAATGCAAGCTGGTTGCCGCGCCTGACGATGTGGACGTCGAAATGGTCCTCGATTTGCGTCAAATTCCGGTCGAACTCTCCGCAGAGGTCAATCAAAAGCCTGTTGTCGGGGAACTCGAGCGTCGTCTCGTTGCGCTCGGAAGAGGGCGGAGAGGTCAATTCGCCAAGGGCCAAACAATGCTCCGGTTGGATGTCATGATCTCAGATAATGGTGCCAAGTCACTCAGCGGCTCGCAAGGGCCAGAACCGCATCGTCACGAAAATATCGCGAAATCGAGCCGGCCAAGGCAACCCAGCGCAGAACTCATGTCATTCCGCGGCCTCCCGTAACGGCGCCGCGACATCAGCCGACCAAATATCGGCCATGTAGCCGCGGATTGTCCGATCCGAGGAGAACCAACCGCAGCGGGCGGTGTTCAGCGCTGCCATCCTCGCCCAGGCGTCCGGATCCTTGTAGGCCGCGTCAATCTCTCGCTGTACCCGCCAGAAATCGGAAAAATCCGAAGCTACGAGGAAATAATCCGCGCCCGAGACATTTTCTGCGATGCCAGTGAAGATACCGGGCTCATCTGGGGAAAACGTACCGTCCCGCAGTGTCGCAAGCGCGCGGGACAGACGCGGATCATCGGCCACCGCACGCCTGGCATGGCCTTCAATCTGGCGCCGCGCGATCACCTCTTCCGCGGTCATCCCGAACAGAAAGAAATTCTCGGCGCCCACCCGCTCGCGGATTTCCACATTTGCGCCGTCAAGCGTGCC
>JBCCKB010000261.1:0-5043 GCA_039027595.1 Pseudomonadota bacterium
AACCCCCGGTCGGCGTCTCCCAAATACACAAAGGCCGTCCCGACCGCGTTTAACCTGTTAGGATCATAGAGACCGTACTCAACTGCCCGCTCTAGGTACTGCGCCGCATCATCGAATTTCTTCATGCGCAGAAGGCACCAGGCCATCGAGAGATTTGCGTTTGGGCTGGTCGCATCATTGACCAGAAATTTCTGACAGAGTGCGAGCGCATCTTGCACTCCCTGCGCTCGACAGGTGCCAGGCGTGGTGATTTTGCGCCCGGAATTGTAGCTGCCGATAAGGTAGGAATAGGGCGGCGAGAATGACGGGTTGAGTTCCACGGCCCGTTCCAGCAAAGGCTGCGCCAGATCCATGTAGTTTATTTCAGTGGATGTGGCGATTAATCGCTTTGCCTTTAAGTAGCATTGGTAAGCTGTCCAGGTCTCCGTACTCTCTGCGGGAAGATCCGCACTTTCCACCTGCTCGATCACCGAAAGGGTCACGGATACGATATCTTCCACCGCATCACGGGCACCTGGAGCGCGGGCATCAATGTCGCACTTGGTGCGGACGGTCCAAAGCTGCTCGCCGCTCTGAATTCTAAAGATGCGAAACAGACCCAGTATCTTGTCGTCTTCCGCGTAGACCGTTCCCGAGATCGCGTAGTCGGCTAAGGACGATGTCGCATCGGGTCCGTTCTCCGAGTTCGGCACCGCCGAAAACTCACGGATCTCCGAAAGTCGCGCCTGCAATTGAACACCGACGCGGCGTGCGAATTCTGCTGACGCGGGTTGTTCATCGGCCGTGACCACCTCGCCAACACTGACCTTCGGGGGCTCTGTTCTCCCGGAACTGGAAACGCTTGGCAGTGCCGGGCGTGTCTCCGGCCCTGGTGCAAGCTGTTCCATTAGAGCCTGCGTACGCTCGCTGATCCCGAACCCAAGCTCCGCGAGAGCCTCCTCGAGGTCACGATATATCCTGGCAGCCTTTGAGGCCTCTCCTCTGGCGATGTAGGATTGGATGGATGCTCGAGCGGCCAATTCATTTTCGGGTTCCAGCGCTCGAATGCAGGCGGCGGCGTCCAATGCCTCATCCGAGGGAATGACCGCTTCCGCCAATCGCTTCTCGAATCCGCGCAGTAGCGAATCCACAAATCCGCGACGCTCCCTACGCAACCATTCGTCGAACTCGTTCGACACAAAGTCTAGACCGCCAAAAAGCAACGCGTCGCTGTTGCGCTCAATGGCGGCGCGGGGATCGAAGAGATCTGACTCGAGACTGTCGTGATCCACGGCGATCTCGTCGCGGCCCGCGCGCAGCAAGATGTCGGCGTGGTCTCCGAGGCTCACGCGAATCTCATGAAGCGCTTGTCGCAGGCTGGCGAAGGCCTGTTCGCGCTGCCGATCTGGCCAAAGCAGATTTGTCAGGGTCTCTCGGGACGTCCGACCACTTTCGGAGAACAGACAATACGCCAAGATGCATCGAGCTTTCTTCGAGGTAGGTAGAAGCGATGCACCATTTTGGTCTTCCAGACGAAAGCCTCCCCAGAAATACGCCCGCAAGCGCCTTTCCATGGCCGGCTGCGTCATCGTCCGCACCAAGTTGCTTCGTCCACTCATATGCGAATTCTATGCGGAAGAAACGATGATACAAGGCTCGTTATGGGCTGACCTATCGGGAACAAGAATTTCGCCTCGGACATCGCGCGGCTCTTATCGGAGAAACCGCCTGCGTGTCTTGGTTCAAGGCAAAGGGACTTTGGGGCTTCGTCGCCCCGCACCGGGACAACCGCGTTCCTATTTTGCCCACTGGATCAATCGCCTCCGAATTCGCCCTGCCAAACGGCTTTGCAGTCGCACGTGGCTGTGGATTCGAACTCCCCGGTTCTGCGAAACCGATCGATATCGCCAAGAACGGCGGCGTCGCAGCGCCCACAGTTCTGAGAGATGGCGACAGGTGGTGGGAAGTCCTCAAATCCTCCAACGGACAGCGGCCAGTTGTTTGCCTTGGCGTCCTTGATCAAGCGCGTGATTGTCCAAAGCCAAGGCGGTCGAAATTCACCTGCATTGTAAAGCGTCTCCAGTCGCCCGCCGGGTGGAATAAAGGCGCACGACAGGGCAATCTCGTCGACGCCCAATTCGGTCAACGCCTTGATCGAGGCCTTCGCATCTTCATACGACGCTCGCTCCGATAAGCCCGGTGCTCCGAGAAAGACGTAAACAAACGTCTTGTGTCCGTGGTCTTGAAGGATTTCCAGCGATCGCAGGAAGCTTTTTTGTCCAATGAACTTCTTCAAGATCCTGTTGCGAACGCTCTCGTCCATGCTTTCAAGGCCGATCGCGACCTTGAGCGTCTTGTCCCCGATCGTGTCCTCTACCTCCGCCAGCATGTCGGGCTTGATCAGGCCAGGGCGGCTTTCGACCATCAGTTCGCGCGCGCACGGATGCTCGGCAAAGCGCTTGTAGAGATGGAGCCTCGTCGATTTCGGGATCTCTCGATCGGCAAATATTGAGCCTCCGTTGAAAAAGATGATGCTTTCCACGTCAGGGCTTTTCTCAATGGAGTGGTCAATCATTGTCGCGTAGTCCGTCGGGTCGACCGTCCAGGGCTCGAAGTGATCCTCGTGGCCCGGCCCAAGGACCGCATAGCGCGTACCCGCAGGCAAGCGACAAAAGATGCATGTGTCGCCTTTCCGGTCCAGCCAAATCCCGCAGCCTTGGCCTGGAATGAGCTGCACTAAGCGTCGAACTTGGCGCCTGTGTTCGGGAGCAAACTTCGTTTCTGAAAAAAAGCCATAAAGCGTTCCCGCCTCTGTGATCATCTCAGTTGTGTCTGACATTGGTGGTCCTCCAATCATCTTTGGGGGAGACCACCATGACGGGTCCGCTGGGTCGTCATTGGCGCTGCGGTGTGGAACCCGTGAGCGCCCTTCAAAGCCGCTGAAATTGCTTGTTAATGATCTTGGATGACTATAGCCCGTCAATCCGGTAGGTTGCCCAACCGACGAAGCGGATCGGACCGTCGGGACCAGATCCAAGGACCTCAATCAACTCCTGAATATCGCTTGGCCTCAGCTTTCTGAACTCCGGAGGATCGGGCTCGGATCGGAGATTGGAGCGCCGCGGTCCAATGAGGCCCTCATCGAATTCACAGGCAAATTCCGCCCTCGGCCAAAGCGCGATCAAGTGGCGATTGCCCTCTTCATGCATCACAGTGAGCGGAGGCTCCAAGGGGTCGGGAAAGATATGGTCGCGCTCGGCTGCTGGCCGGGACCATTCGTTCACATCGCGGGGTGATAGCAAAAATGCCTCGCCGCTATCGGAGGCGAAGTCGATCAAGACAAGCCATCCATCATCTGGGCTGGGGCAAATGAACCGTACCTGCTCGCCAGGACGGAAGAGCAGTGAGGGATCATGCCGAAGCGAGTCCGGTGCCGTGGCGAAAGCCGGTCCTCGGCGCGGCTCGCGCTTGATGCTTGGGTGCAGGGGGTCAGCGTCGAAAGCCTGGACACTGCGCAGAAGGCGCGTGTTCGCCGACCGCCCAAAGATACCGACATGCTCCGCTTCCATCTTTTCCCGAAGCGTGGCGGGGTCCAGGTGAAGGTGATCGGGAAAGATCCCATCCGCGTCGAGCCCCAAGCGGGCTACGATGCTTGAGAGTTCGGCCGAGGTCACGGCGGTCTCGCCGATGAAACGCTTTGTCAAACCGGAAGCCGCGCAGCCAAAGATCTCCCGGCCGAGGCTATGGGCCGTCGTCCCCGGAGACATGCGGTAACCGCAGACTTCCAAGCACAGTGCGAGCGTTTCGCCGAAATGCGGGATGTGGTGTTTATCCGTCACAATGGTTCGCTTTGAAACAGCTTGAACCCGCGAAAGCCGGTTTTGGACATCGCCGTCGCGAAAGCACCCGGGACCTCTTCGCCTTGCGCCAGAGCGGTGTAAAAGGCCACGGCAAACGGTGCCGCGTCATAATCGGCGATCTTCCAAGCGGCCCCAATGACCGCCCGGGCACCAAGCGTCAGAAACAGGCTCGGAAGATCGATGGCTGCTTCGGGGGTCGCCTCTTGCAAGGCGCTGTCGCAAAGCGACAGAAAAACAAGCTCGGGCGCAACGTCTCCGACCCCGTCAATCAGCTGGGCAAGGTCGCGAAGCTCGATTGTCTCTCCCGTCGCGAGCAGAAATGCCGATGCGCTCGCGTCACCTGGCACAGCCTGAAAGTGGCCGGAGATGTGGAGGAGTTTCGGCGGATCAGACAGGGCCTCCATAAGCGAGGCAACCGTTAAGGGTTCTTGAGTGAGCTCAGCGGCTGCTGCGAGGGCCGCCGCCTCCGCCTGGGTCCCCTGGAGGTCCGGGTCCCCAATGAGAAGCGTTGCGCGATTGCCCGCGGAATGCGCGACGCGGGGAGCAGCGTTTCCCGGAAGATAGACAAAGCGCGGACGCGGATCCTCGGTGCATAGCAGGTCAAACGGGATCGACGCGATCACGCCATCGGGGAGAACTGAGACGGCCGCGGCCGATCTGACGAGATCATAGACCTCACCCAGTAGCGCTTGAAAGAGAGCCGCACGAGAAACCTCGTCAACCTCACCTCGTTCCGCGGCATCAAGAAGGTCCGCGATCCAAGTCGCAAGCTCGGCTTCTGTAGCCGTCACAGCCGTACGGCGCGCAGCAGTGCCGGTTTGGCAGTCAACCAGGTAACCCTGCGCGGCTTTCGGATACCTAAGGATCGGTTTATCCGAGCTCGACGTTCTGTCTTGGAGGGGCTTGGCGGGCGTACGGGGCCAAACCGAGCCATTTCGGAGGCCTTCGAGCGCGGCGGCGCGATCGTTTGCGAGTAGATCCAGAACGGCCCGCTCGGATACCGTCCAAGGCACGATCTCAGGCTGCGGTGCCCTTCTGCCAAGTGAAACGGTCGCCTCGTGCCGCATGTCAGTCGCAAGCGCCGCCAGCTCGCGCCCCTCATGCAGACGTCCAGCACCGTAAAGGAGCGACACGGCATTTTCGAAAGGGGCGACACGGTCGCGGAGGAAGGTCCGGCGACTGGCGGGAAAGTCGATGGCGGTCG
>JBCCKB010000262.1:0-5039 GCA_039027595.1 Pseudomonadota bacterium
AGGCGGCGTCGAACATTTGCGATGTGGTGCCGAACCCAGAGAGACTGTCGAGGATCTCGTAGCCCGCCGTCGAGGAGGCGGGCTGTCCTTCGGCGGCAAGGGCCATCCGAAGCCCAACGCGTCGCGAACGGTCGACATAGATCGCGTTCTCGCGCACCTCATAGACCGCACCCATTTGATCGAGCGACTGAATGACTTCGCCCGCCGCTGCCGGGTCGAGTCCCGAGTACAAAAGCGCCATGTTCGGTGAGTTCACGAGGCGCGCTAGCGTGAGAACTGCCGCAAAGGCGGCAACGGTCGCCAAGAGTACAACGATGCGCCGCGCCGGCTCGAGCGCAAGAAACATCGTCACGAGCTTTGTCACCGGATTCTCCTCATCCTCAAGGCTTCTGCCTGAGCCGCATATCTCGCAGAGCCCGCTTAACATTCGGTTAGTCGTGATCGGCTAAAAATGGCCCCTGGGCATACGGTTAGGCCGGAGGACATATGGCCGAAGACGCCACCGCAGAGGGCGAAGAGGAACCGAAAAAGAAGGGAGGGCTTGTTCCTCTCTTGATCGGCCTTGTCCTGGCGCTTGTTGGCGGCGGCGCGGGTTTTGGCATTGTGGCGGCCGGACTTATCGGCGGGAGTAGCGAGGAGGCAAAGGAGGAGGACAAGCCGAAGTTTGAACCCGAACAGGTCGCTTTCGTGCCGCTGGATCCGTTGATAATTTCAGTGGGAAGTCCGGGCGTGTCGCGCCATCTCAGGTTTCAGGCTCAGCTAGAAGTCAAGCCCGGCAACGAGCCCATTGTTTCCGCCGTTTTGCCGCGGGTGACCGACATTCTCAACGGCTACCTGCGCGCGGTCGAGGTCGCCGATATCGAGGATCCGGCGGCTTTGGTGAAGCTCCGAGCGCAGATGCTGCGACGGGTCCAGATCGTGGTCGGAGACGGACTCGTCTCGGACCTTCTCGTAAGCGAGTTCGTGCTAAACTAGGGGAGCGTATGGGACTGATTGCGGATATCTTTCTAGTCGCCGCTGCGCTTGGGGCCACGTTCTACTGCTTTGTCCTCTCGCGGCGCCTCAACAGATTTACGGACCTCGAAAAAGGGGTTGGTGGCGCAATCGCAGCGCTTTCGGCGCAGGTCGATGACATGACCCGTACGCTCAAATCGGCGCAAGGGTCTGCGTCGGCCTCGGCAAGTTCGCTCGGGGCGCTCACGGGCCGCGCGGAGGATGCGGCACGTCGCTTGGAACTCCTGGTTGCGGCCATGCACGACCTTCCACCCGCCGAGGCAGAGGAGGCATCGCGGCCTAAGGAGCCAGAGGCGGTTGCCGCCCCGGCAGAGGCGGGTCCACCACAAACCGCAAAAGCAGAAGACGAGGGTCTCGGGGAGTATGATGCGATCCCGGCCTTCGCAAGCAACCGCGGCTCCAGGGCGGCGGCGGAATGACGGCCCGGGTGCGACGTGTGGGAAGGGCGGCGCAAGGCAAGGGCGCACTCTTGACGCTCGCTGTCTTGTTCTTTCTCTCCGGTGCCTTGCGGCTGATTGACGGTGCCGCAACGGCTGCCTCCGACGGCGCCATGACGGAAAAGCCGGACATGCAGGCCACGGAAGAGCCGGCGCGTCCGAAACCGACCACCCCGGCAGACGATCACATCGACGCCGCAACACTTTCGGCTGCGATGGCGGAGCTTCGGGCCCGAGAAGAGCGTCTGATCGCTGCCGAAGCCGCCATGGCTGATCGGCGGCGGGCACTGGAAATCGCCGAGACGACGGTGGATCGTAAACTCGCCGAGCTTGTCGCGGCAGAGGAGCGTCTTTCGGCGACGATGTCGAGATCGGCTGCGGCGGCCGAGGATGACATTGCCAGGCTCACATCTGTCTACGAGAACATGAAACCAAAAGAGGCGACCGAGGTCTTCGCGCGGATGGAACCCGACTTTGCGGCAGGGTTTCTGGCGCGAATGCGCCCCGATGCGGCGGCCAGTATCCTTTCGGGCCTCGAGCCAGACAAGGCGTATTCAATTAGCGTAATCCTAGCGGGCCGAAACGCAAACGCTCCGAGGGAATAGCACGCAGGAACGGCCCGTTAACCCAAAGCTGGCATGCAAGACGGGTAAGAACCCGCTCTGTATGAGGGACCGACCGAATGCTCGGCATCATCGGCATCGTCTGTGTTTTCGGAATGGTCTTCGGCGGCTACATCGCGGCCGGCGGGAAAATGACGCTCATCCTTAAGGCGCTGCCCTATGAGTTGACGATGATCGGCGGCGCAGCGATTGGCGCCTTTATGATCGCCAACGACGGCGGAACCATCAAGGCGACGCTGGGCTCAATGGGCAAGATCTTCAAGGGTTCGAAGTGGAAGGGCGACGACTACCGCGACCTCCTGTGCCTCCTCTTCGAGCTCATCCGGATCGCCCGCCAAAATCCTGTTGCCTTGGAGGAGCACATCGAGGATCCGGAAAATTCCCCGATCTTCTCTCGCTATCCCAAGATCCAGCACGATCATGAGGCGGTCGATTTGATTTGCGACACGCTCCGCTCCGCCTCGATGAACTACGACGACCCGCACCAAGTTGAGGACGTGCTCGACAAGCGGATGGACGCGACGTTCCACCACTCGCTTCACCCCAGCCACGCGCTTCAGACAATGGCCGATGGCGCGCCCGCGCTGGGCATCGTGGCGGCGGTGTTGGGCGTGATCAAGACGATGGGATCCATCGACCAACCCCCTGAAATTCTAGGGAAACTAATTGGTGGGGCACTGGTTGGAACCTTCCTCGGCGTGTTCCTGGCTTACGGGTTTCTTGGTCCATTCGCGAACCGGCTAAAGGGGATATCCGAGGACGAAGCGCATTTCTATCGGCTGATTCGCGAGGTCCTTGTGGCCAACCTCCACAACCACCCCGCTAATATTTGCATCGAGGTCGGTCGTCAGAACGCACCCCATGATGTCCGGCCAAGCTTCTCCGATCTCGAGGAGGCACTGCAAAACGTGAAAAAGGAAGCGGCCTGATGATCCTGCGACCGACGTGGGCGTACGCGGCCGTTTTCTTGGTGGCGGGCTGTCTCGCGGCTCTATCCGCCAATGCCGAGATCACCGTTCGCTCTGGCGAGCATCCCGGCCATTCTCGCCTTGTTCTCGATTTCGACCGCGTCCCAACATGGCGCCTCGAGGATCGGCCCGGTGGGTACTTTCTGCGCCTTGATCCTTGGGACGGGGCAATCGCGCTCGAGGACGTCTTCTACTACATTCCGCGCACGCGTCTCGCGGACTTGCGAGTCGATCCCGCGGCCGGGGGCCTAGTCCTTGAGCTTGGTTGCGTTTGCCCGGTTGAAGCCTCGGTTTCGCGCAACCATTCGTTGGTTATCGACATTCACGATCCGGATCCGGACCGGGCTGCGGCAGAGATCGCCAATATCGCGGCGATGACGGATGGGCCCATCATTTTGCTGGCGGGGACCACGGCCGAAGTTGCGCCCGATGTTCCATCGCAAGATGTCCCTCCAGAGTTCTCACCGGTACCCGATGTTCAGCCAACCGAGCCGGTCCTGCCGTTTTCGGACAACACCCTGCAAGGAACTGATCTGCTCGAGGACAGTCTGACGCGAACACTGGCGCAGGAACTTGCCCGTGCCGCAGCCCAAGGCATGGTCGAGGCCGGTCGCGAGCTTTGGAAGACCGACGGCGCGGAAGACGTCCTCGACCCGCCTCCGCCGACCGATGGGGCCAGATCGGCGCCGGAACCGTCGAACATCCGCATCCGAAGCGGATTTGATGCCTTGGTTGAGCCTGGAATCCAGCCAGAGCTGGCGGGGATCAGCCCGCAGATGGCGTGCCCAAGCCCTGCAAGTTACGCGTTGGAATCCTGGAGCGACGGCACTGCGCCACATTTGCAGATCGCAGCCCTCCGTGGGAGTTTGATCGGTGAATTTGACAAGGTCGACCGGCGCTCGGCCGTGAGGTTGGCCCGGCTTTATGCGCACTACGGGTTCGGTGCCGAAGCCCGCGCTGTCTTGGAGCAGCTCATTCCGGGCGATCCGGCGGCGGCGGCGATCGTGCCGCTGTCTCACTTGATTGAGAGCGGAAGTGCGGGTGGGGAACTGGTTCGTTTTGCCGAATGTGGAGGCAGCCTGCCCCTATGGGCCCTCCTGGATGAAGACCCCGATGCCCCTCTTGGAGCCATCAAGTCCGAGGCGATTCTGCTGACGTTCACGGGCCTTCCCCCGCATCTGCGCCGTTATCTTGGTTATCGCGCCGCTGCGCGTTTCGCGGCTCGGGGCGATTTCACGTCCGCCGAAATGATCCGCGCGACCCTTGAACGTATCTCCGAACCAAATGATCCGGCTCTCCTCCTGTCGACGACGCAAACTGCGGAAATCGAGGAGACTACCCAAGATGTGGGCGCCGCGCTTGCTGAACTCGCCGTCTCGCTTCAGCCCGAGGCTGCCGAAGCGCTCATCTTGTCCATCGGCGGGTACTTGGCGCGTGGTGAACGCGTTCCGCTCGATCTTATCGACACGGCCGGCGCGCTTGCGTTTGAGTTGGGTGGACACTCGGAGGGTCGACTGGTGAAGTCGGCGCAGATCCAAGCACTCTTCGCCAACATGGACTTTGAAGGTGGTTTCGAGGAGCTCCTCGCGGCCGACAGCGGTAACGGGCTTTCACGGGAGCAAGTGGCCGCCGCTTGGCAAGATGGCTTCGAGCGGCTTCTGAAGGTGGGCGAGGATGCTGAGTTCGTGAGCCGCCTATACGGAGACGAGGCCGCGAACGGGCTGTCATCGCTGCCGGGCACCTTGCGGCAAGCCCTGGCGGAGCGTTTGCTTGAACTTGGCTTTCCTATGCGCGCAGAGGCTGTGGCGCCGGCTGGCGCGCAGGGCAGTGACGGGCTCTTTTCTGCGCGCTTGGCGCTTGCTCGAGGGGATCTTGACCGCGCCCTTGGTCTCGTCAGGGTTCGTCGAAATCCCGAAGCACGCCGATTCGCGGCCGAGATCCTGGGCCGCGCTGGCCGACATGCCGAGGCGCAAAGCATCTATGCGGCCATTGCTGCA
>JBCCKB010000263.1:0-5029 GCA_039027595.1 Pseudomonadota bacterium
AACACTGATACGTCCACTCCGGGCGACGTCGAAACTGCCCGATTGTCGGCCTGCGGCCGAATTCCTGAACATTCGCCCGGCCTTCCCGGGTCTCTGACGGCTATCGGTGTCGGCGCCTTTAGCCATCGAGGTGGGACGTGTCGATTGATGTCGACGACAGATTTGGCAGCGTTCGGGATGTTGTCGGTATTCCTAGCGCGGACGCGTCTCAGCGGCTCGAGTTCACCGAATTCGGTGAGTATAGCCGAGCCATCGGGGCGAACGACCGGATCATCGTCGCTGAACCCAGACGTCGCCTGTCGATCGCGCAAGGACCCCTCGTTGCACGCCGTTGGTCTCCGCATCGCACCGTGTGTTCTCAAATGTGAAGGATCTATCCCCTGCGCGGCTTCGCTTGCGGCAAGCCCCGGCTCGGACTAGGTCTAGATCGTTCTGGCTTCAGGAGCGCGCCAATGCTGGCGGACAAGCGCATTCTTCTGATCATCGGCGGCGGCGTCGCGGCGTTCAAAGCGCTCGAGCTGATCCGTCGGCTTCGCGACGCGGGTGCTGAGGTGACCCCGGTGCTGACCCGCGCGGGTCAGGAGTTCGTAACGCCGCTTTCTGCTTCGGCCCTTGCTGGAGAAAAGGCTTATACGGACCTGTTTGATCTCACCGACGAGGCGGAGATGGGGCATATCGAGCTTTCTCGTGCCGCTGACTTGTTGGTGGTTGTGCCCGCCACCGCGGATCTTCTGGCGAAGATGGCGGGTGGTCACGCCAATGATTTGGCCTCAACGCTCCTCATGGCGACCGACAAACCTGTCCTCGTTGCGCCGGCCATGAATGTACGGATGTGGGAGCACCCAGCCACGCAGCGAAACGTGGGTGTCTTGCAGGCTGACGGAATAAGGTTCTCCGGTCCCGTTGATGGGGCGATGGCCTGCGGCGAGTTTGGGTTTGGCAGGATGGCCGAGCCCCAGGATATTCTTGCTTCAATCGAAGCTGTGCTTTCGGACGGCTTGTTGGGAGGGCGCCATCTCATCGTGACGTCTGGGCCCACTCACGAACCGATCGATCCCGTTCGATACATCGCAAACCGTTCCTCGGGTACGCAAGGTACGGCGATCGCCCGTGCCTTGGCTGGTCTTGGTGCGGATGTGACATTTGTGACCGGGCCGGCCCAGGTCCCTCCGCCCTCGGGGGTTCGCGTTGTTCGCGTCGAGACCGCCCGTGAGATGCTTAGGGCCGTGACGGACACCTTGCCAGCGGACGCGGCGGTATTTGCCGCCGCCGTGGCGGACTGGCATGTCGATGGCGCCAGGGCGCAGAAGATCAAAAAGGACAAAAGCGGTGCTCCGCCAAGTCTGGCGATGGTCGAGAACCCCGATATTCTGGCGCATGTGGCGGGGCTTGGGCAGGGACGTCCACGCCTTGTCATCGGGTTCGCCGCCGAGACGGAGAACGTCGTGGCACATGCCACTGCAAAGCGCGCCCGGAAGGGCTGCGACTGGATGCTTGCCAATGACGTGAGCCCTGGAAGTGGCGTCATGGGCGGGCAGGAGAACGCAGTGACATTGGTTCATGCTGAAGGCGCCGAGACTTGGCCTCGGATGTCGAAGGATCAAGTTGCGGCTCAACTAGCTCAGAGGATCGCCGCCGCCCTGGACGGATCATGAGCGCATATGGCTCCCGCGCGGAGGCATCGTGGCGGACGACAGGATCCGGGCGTGCCAGCCGTTAGAGTGTTGCGCGAAGCCTGGGCGGACCCGGCGGTGCCGCTTCCCGAGTATGCCACTCAGGGAGCGGCGGGGGCGGATTTACGGGCAAATCTCCAACCAAGCGATCGCGAAACCGGATTGACCGTCGACCCTGGAGGGCGTGTTCTGGTGCCGACCGGACTGATCATCGAGGTGCCGGACGGGTACGAGTTGCAGCTTAGGCCGCGTTCCGGTCTGGCCCTAAACCATGGGATTACCTTGCCCAACGCTCCCGGCACCATTGACTGCGACTATCGTGGGCCCCTTGGGGTGATCTTGATGAATGCGGGTCCACAGCCTTTTCGCGTGTCCCATGGCGACCGGGTCGCCCAGGCCATATTGGCGCCGGTGGTCCGCGCGGACTTTGAGCTCGCGGATACACTGACGCCGACGCGCCGGGGAGCGGGTGGGTTTGGCTCCACGGGGCGCGACTGATGGTTTTCGTCCTTGGGATCGCTGCAATGCTCTGGGCGTTTGGGCATTTCGCAGGCACCCCCGTCCGGGCAAGATGGTTGATGATCCTGCTCCTTTACGTCGCCGTCCTCGTGGCAGAAGTGATCCTTCCGCAAGACCACATCATTCGCGAGGCGCTCGGAGGGTCGAAAAGCGAGTGGTTCCTGCTCGGCATTCTTGGGGTTGGCCTGTGGGCCTATGTTTCGGGGCTCAAATGGCTCCGCGCGCGGGTCCGCCCTGAAAACCGGCCCAAATCCGAGCCGGCGAAGGCTGGCGAAAGCGAACTGGAACGCAACGCGCGTCACATTGTGCTGCGCGAGATCGGTGGCCCTGGGCAGAAACGGCTGCGTGAGGCCCGCGTTCTCGTGGTTGGCGCCGGAGGTCTTGGGAGCCCCGCGCTGCTCTATCTGGGTGCGGCGGGTGTCGGCAAGATTGGGGTCATAGATGACGATGTGGTGAGCAATTCCAACCTTCAGCGTCAGGTGATCCACACCGACGCACGGATTGGAATGCCAAAGGTCTTCTCCGCAAAGGCCGCGATCGAGGCACAAAACCCCTATGTCACCGTCTTGCCGTACAAGCGGCGCTTGACCGAAGAGATATCAAACGAACTGTTCGAGGACTTCGACCTCATCCTTGACGGATGCGACAACAGCGCGACGCGGTACTTGGTCAACTCCGCGGCCTGCGCCACCGGGCGGCCGTTGATTTCTGGAGCGCTGTCACAGTGGGAAGGTCAAGTTTCGACATTTGCGCCTAGGGATGGAACGCCCTGTTATCGATGCGTCTTTCCCGAGCCAAACGCGCCGGGTCGCGCGCCGTCTTGCGCGGAGGGAGGTGTCTTGGGCCCGCTGCCCGGAGTGATCGGCACCATGATGGCCGTCGAGGCGATCAAGGACCTCACCGGAGCCGGCAAGGGTCTGCGGGGAAGGATGCTGATCTATGATGCGCTTTGGGGCGAAACACGTGTCGTCTCGCTTAAGAAACGGGCATCTTGCCCGGTTTGTGGCTCAGCCAGATGACCGACCAAGTCCGAACGGGGAGCGCGTCAGAATTTGCTGCGCTGGCGGAACTCTGGCACCGGGGTTGGCACGAAGCGCATTCTGCGATCGTCCCGCCCGCTCTCACCCGCCTGCGCACCCTCGCGTCCTTTCGCCAGCGGCTCTCGAACCGGGGGGATAGTCTTCGCGTCCTTGGTCCGCTCGGAACGCCGAAGGGCTTTGCTATCCTAAGAAAAGACGAGCTGTATCAGATCTTTGTCGACGATCCAGCGCGCGGCAGCGGGATTGCGTCGGCGCTCATGCGGGACGCTGAAAAGCGGATGTGGGCCTCTGGACACCGGCGGGCCTGGCTTGACTGCGCCGTCGGCAACGCGCGTGCGGCCGCCTTCTACCGCAAATGCGGCTGGCAACTCTCCGGCACCGTCACCACACGGCTGGACACCTGCCAAGGCGGGTTCGACCTCGAGGTTTGGCGATTTGACAAGGCCCTTTGAGAGGCCCTTGTCACTGGCCTCGCGCGCGCCCTAGGCTGAGGGAAAGCCAGAACATGACAGGGAGCCCGCCCATGCTACGATCAATTCTCACCGCCACGCTTGCAACACTCGGACTAGCCGCCGCCGTCCAGGCGGATGGACATCTTCCAGATCTTGAAGGACGTGAGGTGGTCGTGGTGACCGAGAACGCCTATCCGCCCCTACAGTTTGTTGATCCCAACACCGGTGAGGCGGTTGGATGGGAATATGACGCCATGGCGATGATCGCCGATCGGCTGAACATCACCGTCGTGTACGAGAATATCTCATGGGATGCGATGATCGCCGCCGTTGGCGAGGGTCAATTCGACCTTGGGATGACCGGTATCACAATCCGCGAAGACCGCGCCGAGGTGGTGGATTTCTCCGAGCCCTATATGCGCTCCGAGATGGTGATGATGGTGCGGGGCGATGAGGAGCGGTTCATGGATGCCGAGAGCTTCGCGGCCGATGCGGATCTGTTGATGGCCGCGCAGCCCGGGACGACGCCGTTCTATGTGGGCGTCTATGATGTGCTGGATGGCGATGAGGCCAACCCAAGGATCAAGCTTTTCGAAACCTTCGGCGCGGGCGTCCAGGCGCTCCGGACGGGCGATGTGGACTTGGTCCTGACCGATGGTACGGCGGGCGAGGGCTATGTCTCGGCCTCGGATGGTGGCCTGAAGATCATTGGCGAAAAGCTCGGGACCGAGGATTTCGGCTTCATCTTCCCCAAAGGCTCGGATCTCGTGGAACCGATCAACGCCGCAATCGCCGATATGAAGGCCGACGGTTCGATTGATGCGCTGAACAAGACCTGGTTTCTCGATTTCAAGATTGGCGGGTGAGAAATCCGCCCAAGAGCGCTCGTAGAAACCGTCTCCTTTTCCATCGGGCGAGGGACGGGATCAGTCGGATGATCATTAGGCTGCGGGCGTGAGCCCGAGCCCCTTATTCTTGGTCCGATGATCCCTGCACCCCCGTCCGACCGCGACTTTCCCTGGTGGCTCGTCGTAGCAGGCGCCATCGGGGTCTACCTCGCATACCGGGTCGTTGCCGACGACATCTACCGCCAGGTTCTGTCGACACTTTCCAAAGGCGTCGGCATCACGGTCTTCGTGACGCTCGTGAGCTTTTTTGCGGCCTCTGGTCTGGGCCTCCTCCTGGCCGTTGCGTCGCTGTCGCGGTTCGTTGCCATTCGGCAGATAGCGCGGTTCTACATCGAGATTGTCCGCGGCATTCCATCCTTGTCCTATTGCTCTATGTGGCTTTCGTCTTTGCGCCCGCCCTCGTCGCCGCCTGGAACTGGGTTGCCGTGAGCTTGGAG
>JBCCKB010000264.1:0-5002 GCA_039027595.1 Pseudomonadota bacterium
CGGATCGGAACCCGTGGGCGGTCTGATCTCTGTGGCGCTTTCCGTCGGGTTGCCCCGCCCGGGCGTTACCCGGCACCGTTGCTCCGTGGAGTCCGGACTTTCCTCGAACCCGTTTGGGTTCGCGGCCATCCAGCCCTCCGCGCGGCTCGGCTCATACGCCGGAGGCCACCCGGCGGTCAACCGCAAGCCCGCGAAACGCCAAACGCGCCCAGTCAAAGCGCGGACCCGGGTCGATCTTCCGCCCCGGCGCCGCGTCCGAATGTCCGATCACACCCTCGGGCGGAATGTCCCAACGCTCCAAGACCCCGCTGAGCAGGTCCTCCAACGCCGCCATCTGCGCCTCGGGAAAGGGTGACACCCCGTCATTGTCCAGCTCGATCCCGATCGAGGCGGAGTTCACGTCCACCACGCCGTCCCAGGAACCCGCCCCCGCATGCCAGGCCCGCATCGCCTCATCGACCAGCCCGTATACAGCTCCGTCGGCTCCGATCAGCCAGTGCGAGGAGACTTCGGCCACGGGGTCGCAGAGCCGCGCCAGAGCCGCTCCGGCACTCACCATCGCGGTGTAATGGATCACCACCAAGGACGGCCGGACGCTCCCACGCCGCTCACCGAAGTTCGGAATGGGATGGCTCAGGGCCACCAGCGCGCCCCGTGCCCGCCTGAGGCGACGGCCGGAGGCCGACGGCGAGGCAAAAGGCGTGCGCCGAAGGCGCTCATCCAGGTTGCTGCCGTGCGGTTCTGAAGGGTGCGGGATCCCAGGTACAGGCAAACCCATCGCCATCGGGGTCCATCCCCCGCCGGTCGTTGTCTGGCCCGCCCATCTCGAGAAACGCCGTTTGCGCCAAGTCGGGCGAGGTATAGCGCGCGCAGGCCCGCTGGTAGCGCGCCTCGGCATTGACGGGCGAGCGCCGGTAAATCTGCTGCCCCACCTGATTTGTTGTCGCAAGCGCATAGGCCACGATGTTTGGCCCAGTGTCCCGCGGTCTCTCTGGAACATCGGTGGGCGCAACCACTTGGTAACCGGCGCGCTGTCGCTCGATCCGCTCCGCGTCGCTTTCAATCGATTCCCGGGACGACACCGCCTCGAAATCCTGCTCGTCCGACAACGCGGCGTTCCCCGCGGACCGCGCGGGCGCGGCCCCTGGTTCCGGCAGCGCCGCCACCACGACCGCTTGATCATCCGACGGTGTCTCGATCAGAACGTCGCCATTGCGTGAAGGTGCTGTGACCACAACCGTGTCCGAGGTTGAGCGCTCCAGCGAAATCACCGGGTCGGTCGGCGTCGCCTGGGGCAGCGACTGGCCCGACAAGAGCGCTTCGCGTCGCGCGCTTTCGGCGGCGTAGCTTTCATAGTCGCCAAATCCGACACCTGTGCCCTGCGCCGAGTTCGGCACGTCGGGCGCACAGCCCAAAAGCCCCACAAGCATTACGGGAACAAGTCGTTTCATCACCGTCGCCTCACCTGCTCTGGCCGTCCCCGGCCGCTTTTACGAGGCAGGCTACCACCATTTCGTCGGCTTGAAAACAAAGCCGGCCGCCCCCTCAAGCGCAAAGGCGGTGTTGAGAAGATCTGCCTCCTCCCAAGGCCGCCCTATGAGCTGCAACGCCAACGGAAGACCGTTTGCGTCGAGCCCCGTTGGCACGGCGATCCCCGGCAGCCCCGCCAGGTTCACCGTTACAGTGAAGACGTCATTGAGATACATCGCAACGGGATCAGCGTCCTCCATGTCACCAAGCCCAAACGCCGATGACGGGGTCGCGGGCGTCAGGATGGCATCGACACCCTGGTCGAACACGACATCGAAGTCGCGCTTGATGAGCGCCCTCACCCTGCGGGCGCGATTGTAATAGGCGTCATAGAACCCCGCCGAGAGCACATAAGTCCCGATCATCACCCGACGCTTGACCTCGGGCCCGAACCCTTCGGCGCGGGTCTTCTCGTACATCTCGGTCACACCGTCGCCCTGGGCAAGTTTGGCGCGGTGCCGGTAGCGTACGCCATCGTACCGCGCGAGGTTGGACGAGGCTTCTGCCGGGGCGATCACGTAATATGCGGGCAGCGCGTATTTCGTGTGGGGAAGCGAGATATCGACGACCTTCGCACCTGCGTCCTCAAGCATCGCGCGCCCGTCCGCCCAAAGCGTCTCAATCTCTTCGGGCATGCCATCCATCCGGTATTCCTTTGGAATACCAATAGTTTTTCCTCGAATATCCCCCGAGAGCGCCGCCTCGAAATCTGGCAGGGCCAGGTCGGCCGACGTGGAGTCCATGGGATCATGGCCCGCCATGGCCTGCAACAGGATCGCGCAGTCGCGGACGGATTTGCCCATGGGCCCCGCCTGGTCAAGCGAGGAGGCAAACGCGATGATCCCCCATCGTGACACCCGCCCATAGGTGGGCTTCAGCCCGGTAATGCCCACAAACCCCGCGGGTTGTCGGATCGAGCCCCCGGTATCGGTCCCGGTTGCGCCAAGGCACAGATCCGCCGCCACGGCGCTTGCCGAGCCCCCGGACGAGCCTCCGGGGGTCAGAGCGGTCGCGTCGCCTTCGCGCCGCCAGGGGTTCACCGCATTGCCGTAGCACGAGGTCTCGTTGGAACTGCCCATGGCGAACTCGTCCATGTTGAGCTTGCCCAGCATCACGGCGCCGGCCTCGAACAGCTGCCGTGTGACAGTCGCCTCGTAGCCCGGCCTGAAGCCGTCCAGGATCCGCGAGGCCGCCTGGGATGGAACACCCTTTGTGCAAAAGAGATCCTTTATGCCCAGGGGTATCCCACAAAGATCGGGCGCATCGCCTTGGGCAAGCCGGGCGTCGGCCGCGCGGGCCTGTTCGCGCGCAATCTCCGGGGTATGGTGAACGAACGCATTGAGCGCGCCCGCATCCTCGATCGCCGAAAGGCAGGCCTCGGTGAGCTCAGTCGCCGTCACATCGCCCGCGCGGAGCCGACCGCGCGCTTCGGCGATCGTCAGGGCGTTCAATGCATCCGCCATCGCCTACTCCACCACCTTAGGCACTGCGAAAAAGCCCTCGCGCGCGTCCGGCGCGTTCTTCAGGATCTCCTCCGCAATCCCACCCGCGGTCACCTGGTCTTTGCGGCGCTTGAGCTGCATCGGTGTGACGCTCGTCATCGGCTCGACGCCGTCGACATCCACCTCGTTCAGCTGCTCGATGAAGCCCAGGATCGTGTTGAACTCGCCGGCAAGGGCCGGGAGATCGGCCTCCTCGACCCGGATGCGGGCAAGCTTTGCGACGCGGCGCGCGGTCTCTATGTCAATTGACATGGGGCGGTGGGCTCCCGAAGGCTGCTAAAGCCCCGCGTTTAGCGAAGCGTCTTCGGGTTCACAAGGGTGGGCGAAATGCCCGTTCGGCGCGCCGGGCGCAGGCCTATCCGGGCTGCGCGGTCATCCGCGCGCGCCGCCAGACCTCAATCATCCATCCCAACATCAGCCCGTTGAGACAGTGCCAGATAAAGTGTGTCCCCAACGACACTGCGGGACAGACGAGCTCGTCGATCGAGCGCGAGACAAGCGAGAGGACCAAAATTCCCGCCCCGAGCCCAAGCCCCCTGGCGACCCCGGGGTCCCGCCCACGCAGAAGAATGGCGTAGACCAGGATCAAGAGGGCCACCGGCCAATAGGCCGCGGAGATCCGAAAAAACGGAAGCTCCGCGAAAATCGCACCAAAAACCGCCGCGTAGGGGATGAAGAGCGCGGCTCCTGCCGCCGAGGCCCAGGGTCCCAATCCCCAAAAATCTCGGTTGGCCGCGAAGACATACACCAAGATGAACGCGGCAATTGGCGTGACATCGGCCAAGGCCGCCCAGCCGGTGGCAAAGGTGTGAAACAGAAAGGACCCAAGCCCGATCGCGGCAAGGATGCCTGCGAGGACCCGGCCCAGCGGCAGCCAGCGGCAGCGGCGCCACATGACAAATGCAGCAATGAGAAACGCGGCATTGGTGAGCGCATTGACGGGCTCCGACCAAAATGACGGGTCGGTGCGCTCGCAGTATCCGTCAATCTGGGCGAAGAGATCCATGCGACCGAGGCTCCGATGTTGGAAATGAATTCGACAGGCGCGGCCGCCCGCCTTAATCCTAGTCCCAAGACGCCTCGCGCCACGCGAGTTCGCAACACAAGGCAATCAACGTGAGGGGGACTAATGCAAATTATCTGGCTTGGCCATGCAGGCTTTCGAATTGAGATCGAGGATCAGGTCCTTTTGGTCGATCCTTGGCTGACGGGAAACCCAATGTTCGAGGAAGACCGGCGCCCGGAGGCGATCCAAGGGGCAACCCATATCCTCATTACCCACGGCCACGGCGACCATTCCGGCGACGCGGTCGCGATCGCCAAAGAGACCGGTGCGGCGCTCGTTGGCATCTATGACTTGATGAGCTGGTGGGGGGAAACCGAGGGTGTCGAGACCGTGGGTTTCAGCAAAGGGGGGACGGTGGCGCTCGGGAGCGTTGAGGCCAGCATGGTCAACGCGGTTCATTCGTCCTCGCTGGGTCGGGACACGGGTCCGGTCTACACGGGATCCGAGGCCGGTTACATGATCCGGGGCGAAGGGCACGTGATCTACGTCTCGGGAGACACCGACATCATGGCGGATATGGCCTGGATGGGGGAGTACTATGCCCCGGACATCGGCATTCTGTGCGCGGGCGGGCATTTCACAATGGACATGAAGGCAGCGGCCTGGGTGGCAAACAAATATTTTGATTTCAAAACAGTAATCCCCTGCCACTACCGCACCTTTCCGCTTTTGGCGCAAGATGCCGGGGTGTTGAAAGCGGGTTTGCCCGGCGTTGCGGTGATCGAACCAGAGGTTTTGCGGGCGATTGTGATCTAGCCAAGGCGCGGGTCATCGTCCCTCATATTTGAACAAAAGGCGCCGAATGACCGATCCCTCGGGCTCCCAAGCGCGCGGGGCATTGCCGGAGACGGCGCGAGCCCCTAAATTGGGGGCTGTTGTATAGGAGCCTGGTGCGATGTTCGGC
>JBCCKB010000265.1:0-4986 GCA_039027595.1 Pseudomonadota bacterium
GCACCTGAGGGCACGCCCTGCCCATCGCGTTGGGCCTGGCGGGCCGGGGTCTTTCTTCCAACGCTTCTTGCGACCGGGCTGATTATCGCGCTTTTCACCGATTTCTTTGCCATCGGCGGTCTCAGCCCATTCGAGACCGTGCTGATCTCGATGATTGCCTTCACTTTTTTTTGGATCGCGATGTCGCTCTTTATGGCCGTTTCGGGTTCGGTTCGGGTCCTGTTGACCAGACGTCGCGAGGGCGTTGCTGCGCCGATTGATGTGGCGCTTGTGATCCCAATCCACAACGAAGTGCCAAACGTGGTATTTGGGAACGCTCTGGCCATGCTCGAAGATCTTGCCGAACACTCGGCCAGGCATCGCTATGCGCTATTTATTCTTTCCGACACCCGGGACGAGGATGTGGTTGCTGGGGAGACTCTGGCGTTTTCGAACCTGCAGATCATGGCGCCGCCCACGATCCCTGTGTCTTACAGGCGATTTCCTGAGAACGCCGAGAAAAAGATCGGCAACCTTGGAGAGTGGATCCGGCGATGGGGCGGTGCCTATGAGGGCATGGTTGTCCTGGACGCCGACAGCCTGATGTCGGCTGATGCGATCGAGCGCCTGGCCGATGCTCTGTCCGAGGATCCTGCGGCAGGCCTCGTCCAGTCCACTCCCGCAATCATTGGATCCAAGACCGTTTTTGGCCGAATTCAGCAATTCGCTACCGCCGCCTATGGTCCGCTGTTGAGCGCAGGACTCGCCGCGTGGACCGGCAGGGAAGGGAACTACTGGGGGCATAATGCAATCGTGCGCACACGGGCGTTCGCGGCATGTGCGGGGCTTCCCCGGATCGGGCGAGGTCAGCGTTTGGTGATGAGCCATGACTTTGTGGAGGCGGCGCTCTTGCGGCGTGCGGGTTGGAGCGTTCGGATGCTCCACGCGGAACCGGGGTCCTATGAGGAGGCGCCCGCGAGCCTTATTGACTATGTCGGACGCGACGCGCGGTGGTGCCGTGGCAACCTACAGCACCTGCGGCTCCTGACCGTGCGTGGGCTTCATCCGGTGAGCAGGTTCCACCTGCTTCAAGGTGCGATGAGCTATCTTGTCTCGCCAGTGTGGCTCGCGCTCTTGCTGGTCTGGGCGTCGATTGGTGTTGGCGAGGACAGAAGCCTCATCGTTTACTTCTCGGGGTCCGACCCACGTCCGCATTGGCCTGAGCTCACCGAGACGCGTCAGGTAGTGCTGCTACTTATGATGTATGGCATGCTCTTGGCGCCGAAGCTCCTCGGGACGATACGGGCCCTATCGAGTGCAGAGCGCGCGCGGCGGTTTGGTGGTCGCGGCCGGTTTGCTCTGTCCGTGGTGACAGAGATCGTTCTTTCGGTTTTCTACGCACCTATCCTGATGGTCCAGCAAACCAAAGCGGTGATTGCCTCTTTGATCGGAGTGGAGTTCGCGTGGCGCTCTTATCGCGCCCTCGGAGATCACATGCCTCGTGTTTCGGGACTGTTCCGTTTCCACGCGGCAGAAACCATTATCGGCACTGCCCTGACAGCGGGAATAGTGCTTGGTTTTGTAACGCCGTGGCTTTTGCCGATTGGTCTGAGCCTTGCCTTCAGCGTGCCGCTATCGCTTCTATCAACCGTCCGGCTCGACAGCTGCCCTTGGCTGATGGCGTCGCCAGAGGATGTCGACCCCGCACCGGTGCAGCTCGCGGCTCTGGCGCGCCATCGTGACTTTGCGGAGCGCGTTTCTAGACAGCCGCTCACTCTCGCGGCGGAGTAGCAAGCGCCTCGAACCAGTCCAAGACCATATCGGTCCAGCCATCGGGCACGCCGTGTCCACCCGGATAAAGCACGAATTCTAGCGCGCCGGCGTCGCAATCGGGCCAGCTCCTGCGCCAGAATGCGGCGTTGGTCTCGAACTGCGTGGCTTTGAGACCGTTACAGCCGTTGGTCGCGCGCCAGACCTGCATGGCATAGAACACGTCCCCTTGAAGGACTTCACCGTTTCTGATCGGGCGGCCCTCGAGTGGTACAGTACCATCGCGCCAGCCATGGGTATGGAACAGCCGGACAGGACCTACACAGTCATCCAGCTCCGGATGTGGCCGCCAGAAGCTTCCGGCAACGGGCACGAATGCCGCCGCGAGGTCAGGGTGATCACAGGCCAAGTACGTGGCCATCGACCCTCCGATCGAGAAACCTCCGATCAGAACGCTTGTCCGGTCGATCCTGTGTTGGATGGCCGCATCATCGATTACAGCGCCAAGAAACGCGGCCTCGTCCCGGCGGGGCTCGAAGGACGGATGGAACGACCAGCTCCGCCGATTGTTTTCAGGGCGAGGGAGACCATCGGGGCCGATCACAGCGTACCCGCGCTCGACGGCCCGAAGGATTCCGCGGATGGAAGCCTCGCCACTTCCGCCCGCCCCGTGCAGAAACACCAGCGCGGGAAACGGACCCTCGCCCTCGGGAAGTGCAATGTGATACGTGCCCTCGTCGATCTCGCAAGGGCCGGGAAGGGCCGCGCACGCCGCATGCGCCAACGATGCGGTCGAAACGAAAAACCCAAGGGCCAACGTGGCGGTGACGACCTTGATCACCTTAGCCCTCGACGAGCGGCAGGCCGCGGGCGATCCATCCCGGCCCGCTCTCGGAGCCGAGCATGCCTTCTGGGACATCCACGATGTTGTCGAACCCTGCCTCGATCAACCGGTTGGACAGCCGAGCGGAGCGAACGCCTCGGGCACAGATCAGGGCTATGCGGGTGTTGTTCTTGCCATTCACGATCCGAGACAACTCATCGGTAAAGTCATCGCGCCGCATATCGATGGGTACCGAGCCCAGCGCGCGCCCAGTCTTAAGCCACTCGTCGGGTCGCCTGATATCCACAAGGACGAGGTCGCCGCTTTCAACGAGCTCATAGGCTTCGGCTGCATCAACCACCTCGCCCGACCGCGGCTCCGTCACCATGGAGTAAAACGTCATACGGTTAGCCCCAGCTAGACCAAGGACACCGGCAATTGCAAAGCCTCCGAGAAGGAAGGCGCGCCGTTTCATGATGCCGACCCAAGGCATCGGTCCGAGCCAGTAACTGGAGAATTGGCGGATTGATGAGACGTCATACAGCTACCCTAAGCGCTGGGCTTTTGGACGCGAATAACAAAGCTGAGAGCGACCGATCGGAAGCCGTCGTGATGGGGGAAGGCTAAGGCACTCCGAAGCAAGAAAATTCCGTCTTTGACAGTGCCATGGAGAGACATGCTAGGGTCGTGCGGGGTATTTCTATGACGAGAATGTAGTGACACAGAGAGAGCTGACACCTGAGCTGCGTTTTTGCCGCTTGTTCGGGGCCCATGTAGCCTACTCGGCTCGACTTCCGACAATTCCGGGCGCCACGTTATGGCTGGTCGTCTGGGCAAAAGGAGTGATGTGGCAGCGAGGCCGGCTCCAAAATCTCACTCTCGGTGCGGCCACCCTGGAAAGTGCGACACTGCGTCTCGACGCGGCGTGGAAATGACCGCCGAGACAGAACTCCAGACAACAGGGTCGGAACGCTCCCGGATCGCGGTGTTGCCGTTTTGTGGCGACGCGAGAGATCCGCTTCACGGCTCACTTGGAGATGCGCTGGCGCAAGAGGTCACGCGCGCGCTTTCGCGAACTTCCATGTGTGATGTGATTTCGCATTTCTCCAGCAGATCGATTGATCCGCGCATGGCTAGCCTTCCAAGCACCAGCGCTGCGCTGGGGGCTGAATACCTCGTGACCGGTCGGCTGCTTACAAGCGATCAAAGGCTCTTTTTGGATGTTGAATTACACGATGCGACCCGCGACTGTCTGATATGGACGGAGAGGTTCAGGACCGAAACCACGGCTTTTTTCTCCGCCGAAACAGACGTCATTGCATGCGTTGCGGCGGCCGTTTTGGAGTGTGTCCTGTCTCAAACTGTCACGATCGGGCCAATTCGACCGCTCCCGTCCGCGTCAACACACGCACTCGTGATTTCTGCGATCTCGCTGATGCATCACATGGCGCGCGGGAATTTTGCCAGGGCGTATGATCACCTCAAGGAGGTTACGGAGCGGGCTTCAAGCAATGCGGCTCCGCGCGCGTGGCTGGCGCATTGGCACGTGCTTCGCATCTTTCAGGGCTGGGGCAGCGAGCCTGCTCTGGACGGACATGCCGCCTTGGAGAACGCCGCTCGGGCGTGTCGTCTCGATCCGGATTGCGCGCTGTCGCTTACGGTCGATGCGCACGCCAAGATGATTGCCAGCGGTGACCTCGCCGCGGCCGAAAACGGCCTGTTCCGCGCGCTTGCGATCAACCCGTCTAGCGCCATCGCCACACAGCTTATGAGCCTTCTCTACGCGTTCAAGGACGAGGGCGAGGACGCGGTTCGGTTGTCGGAAAGGGCGCTTCTACTGTCGCCTCTCGACCCGCGACGCGCCTATTTCGAGGGCCTTCGGTCGACGGCCTATTTGGCCAAGGGCGACACTGCCAGAGCCCTTGAAATCGCCAACCACGCGCTTTCATTGAACCCCCGGCACATCTCCGCCCATCGCGCGCGGATAATTGCGTTGCAGGTGACGGGCCGGTCGTCGGATGCACGTCGCGCAGCCGAGGACCTCCTAAGGCGTGACCCAAGCTGGCGCGTGGAGGGGGATTTTGCGCACCGCGCGGTCGAGCAGACTTTGCTTGGTCAGGAGTGGGCCAACGCTCTGTGGGAGGCTGGCATCCCTAGGCGCCAGGGGTCAAAGGGCTAACGTGCTAGACGGCTTCCACGTCACAGCGAGAGTTGGAAGGAGACCGGTATATGCCTTCGTCACCGCGCCAATCGACTTACCAACTGATTCACGGTCGTCTGACCGTCGCTGACCGACGTATTGCAGTTTCTTAAAATATTGAAATTTATATAAAAATTTTCGTTAACGGCAGATTTACGTTTGCCTGACGCCCACTTTGGCACTGTGAGGCGAATCGGGCACCGCCGAGTTGACA
>JBCCKB010000266.1:0-4982 GCA_039027595.1 Pseudomonadota bacterium
CCTTTTCACTCAGGTTGTTCATAATCCGCGCGACAGATTTCTCGTTGCCGGGAATGGTCTTCGAGGAAAAAAGAAAGAGATCACCCGCCTCGAGTTCAATGCCTAGGTACTTCCCCCGCGACAGCTGTGCCGAGGCAGCCCGGCGTTCGCCCTGGCTCCCCGTCACCAACAGCATCAAGTGTTCGCGCGGGATCGCTTCTGCGTCTTCCGGCGAAACCGTTGCGGGAAAGCTGTCGATAACGCCCGTGGTCACCGCGGCCTCGATCATCCTGCGCATCGCCCGACCCAGAAGACACACCGAGCGGCCCGAGCGCGCACCGGCTTCGGCAAGCGTTTTCACTCGCGCCACGTTGGACGCAAATGTTGTTGCGACGATCCTGTTGGGCGCAGCCCGTACAAGGGCCTCAATTTCGGGTCCTAGGGAGCCTTCCGAGCGTCCGGGGCGAGGCGAAAAGACGTTGGTTGAATCACAGACAAGTGCCTTCACTCCATCCTTCGCGACGTCCTTCCAGAGCGTTCGGTCAAACGGCTCTCCGACATACGGGGTTTCATCGAGCTTGAAGTCCCCTGTATGGATGACGCGCCCAGCAGGGCTGTCGATTACTAGGGCCGAGCTTTCTGGTATCGAGTGGGACACCGGCAAGAAACCCACCCGAAACGGGCCCGCCTGGATGATGGCGGGCCATGCGTCTGCCGTCTTCACGTGTTCAGGGTCCAATCCCGCATCCTCAAGCTTCAGGCCCGCGATATGCGCCGTGAAGCGACGTGCGTATATGTCCGCTCCAATGCGGCTGAACAGGTGGCCAACGGCCCCGACATGGTCTTCATGAGCATGGGTAATGAAGACCGCCTCGATCCGGTCGCGGTTCTCTTCGAGCCAGCTGACATCGGAAAATATCAGATCGACCCCTGGCGTGGTTTCCATGTCCGGGAACGTCACGCCCATATCCGCGATGATCAGACGCTCTTGGCCAGGCTCTCCAAAGCCATAGACGTAGCAGTTCATTCCGATTTCGCCGGCACCCCCCAAAGGGAGGTAGATCAGTCGCTCGCGGCTCATTGGCCCCCATGCTCCTCATTGTAGCGATGGATGACCGTCAGGCCGTGCATCGTCAGGTCGTCTTCTATCGTGTCGAATAGCATGTCCCCTTGGGAGAACAATGGGGCAAGCCCACCGGTCCCGATCGCACGCATGGGTCGGTCGTATTCGGCCTTGATCCGGGTCGTTACTTCGCGGACGACGCCGACATAGCCCCAAAAAACTCCGGCCTGCATGCACGCAACGGTGTTGGTCCCAATAACGCTTTGTGGCTTTGTCACGTCCACATGCGGGAGCACGGCCGAACCCATATGCAGCGCTTCAAGTGAGAGGTTCACACCGGGTGCGATGACGCCGCCGACATAGGCTCCATCGGAGGCAACGACGTCGAAGGTCGTGGCGGTACCGAAATCAACCACAATCAGATCACCGCCATGTCGGTCGTAGGCGCCCGCGGCGTTTACCAGCCGGTCAGGTCCCACGGTCGTGCCTTCGTCGACTCGCGGCGGCCGGGGTAGCAAGCAGTCCGGCTTGCCAACCACATAGGGTCTCGTCCCGAAATAGCGGTCGGTAAATACCCTGAGATTGAAAACAACGCGGGGCACGGTTGACGAAATGATCACCGTGTCGATTGCCATTTCGAGCCCCTGATGCTCCATCAGTGTCGAGAGCCAGACGTAGTACTGATCCGCCGTCCGCTGCCATTCAGTCGAGGTTCTGAAAGTTGCCAGAAAGCGGGTGCCGTCCCAGATGGCCATGACTGTATTGGTGTTGCCGCAATCGATGCACAGCAGCATCCCGTCCCCCTCCCCTATGGTTCACGCTTGACCATGCTACGGTGTGAAGCGCCTGGGCGAAATGGACATGGCATTCGGTAAGATCATGGCGCGCTGTCGTTGGCATAGAGTGGAGCTGCGGGTTGCGCACCCATTGCCAGAGGGTCCGACCTGTCCAAATTCTCCGCGCGGTTCGTCCCTCGACAGCGCCGGGAGACGCATCATGCTTCCCGATAGGATGCGCGGACATGAGGCACTGTCGGCGATGCCCGATACAGGAGCCCTGCCAAGCCCGTGGGAGTTGGTCGAGCTAAAAATACACATCCGCCGCGGCGATCTTGACCGGGCCCGTTCCGGTAATGAGCACAAGCCTGCCATGTTCATCGATCGTGTCAAACAGCCCCTTTGTCTCGTGCTTGCCTGTCCGGGCTGTTATTTCCTCGCCAAGCCGCGCCGCGCTACCAAGCCAATCCTGCCGGATCGGCTCGAAGCCCAAGCGATCAAGGATCGATTCCTCAGTGGCGTAGTGTCCCGCCAAAAGGGTCAGGAACTCCTCTGGGTATACGTCTTCACCCGTCACCTCCCTCAGGCTTACCGGAGGCACCGCGGCCTCGGCCGAGGGGGTTGGCGTATGAAGAAGATTGACCCCAAATCCTATGGCAAGCCAGTCGATCTGCCCGCCG
The DNA here is from genome assembly GCA_039027595.1 of Pseudomonadota bacterium. Classification (GTDB taxonomy): domain Bacteria; phylum Pseudomonadota; class Alphaproteobacteria; order Rhodobacterales; family Rhodobacteraceae; genus Ovoidimarina. The sequence continues at coordinate 2,499 of JBCCKB010000266.1, forward strand.
CAACTGGTACTCTCGAGGAGTATGCCAGCCACCTTGCGTTCGTCCAAAAGAACATCGTTCGGCCATTTCAGCGCGAGCTTTTCACGGGGCGCAAAGAGAGCAAGGGTCTCGTAGAGCGCGTTGGCCGCCAAGAAAGAGCGAAGCGCGGCCCAGTCAGGCAACCCGCCCGGGCGCATCACCAGAGTAGCGGCGAAATTCCCGGGCGGGTTCTGCCAAGCACGACCTCGCCGGCCCCGTGCCTTGGTCTGCGCGTGCGCGAGGATCCAGGTGGGCCTGACAAGCCTCGACACGATCCGCATGGCCTCGGAATTGGTGGAGTCGACCGACTTGAGGACGACCCGGTCGTAACCTTCCGGCCAACGGTCAGTCGACAAGGGTCGCCGCGGCTGAGGCGGCAAGCGCCTCCACACCGAAAAGGTTGATGACCCCAAGCACCATGGCCGCCGCACTCGCCATCAAGAATGCCCCGAGAACCGGCGAGCCGCCGGCATCAAGCTCGTCGCCTTCCTCGCCGAAATACATGATGTAAACGATCCGAAGGTAGTAGAACGCACCGATAACGCTGGCGATCACCCCCGCGACGGCGAGCCAGGCAAGTCCGGCATCGACCGCCGCGAGCAAGACGTAGTACTTCCCAAAGAAGCCCACCAAGGGTGGTACGCCCGCGAGACTAAAGAGCAGAATGAGCATCGCGAGGGCCCTGCCGGGGCTTACGCGCGCATACTGTGAAAGCGCCGCGATGTCCGTGACTTGCTGGCCATCACGCTCCATTGAAAGGATAAAGGCGAACGCGCCTACATTCATTGTTGCGTAGATCGCCATGTAAACAAGCATCGCTTGCACCCCGAAGGCCGTTCCCGACGCAAGCCCCATAAGTGCGTAGCCCATATGTGCGATCGAGGAATACGCCATCAGCCGCTTGATGTCGCGCTGGCCGATTGCCGCGATCGCACCCAAGAACATTGAGAGAACCGAGAGGAGCGCCACGACCTGGCTCCAGTCGGAAACGGCGGCGCCAAACGCATCATGCATGACCCGAGCAAAAAGCGCCATCGCCGCAACCTTGGGCGCCGTGGCGAAAAACGCGGTCACGGGGGTCGGCGCGCCTTCGTAGACATCTGGCGTCCACATATGGAATGGAACCGCCGAAACCTTGAAGGCAAGCCCAGTGATCAGGAAGACGAGACCAATCAAGAGGCCGAGGGAGACCTGACCTTCCTCGGCCACAGAGATGATACCTGCGAAAAGGGTCGTTCCCGCGTAGCCGTATGTCAGCGAAGCGCCATAGAGCAGAAGCCCCGAAGACAGCGCGCCCAGGACAAAGTACTTTAGACCCGCCTCGGTTGATTTCACTCCATCGCGGCGAAGCGCGGCCACGACGTAAAGCGCCAATGATTGAAGCTCCAGGCCCATGTAAAGGGTCATCAAATCGCCCGCGGAGACCATGACCGTCATGCCAACCGCCGCGAGCGATATCAGTATTGGATACTCGAAGCGCAAGAGATTACGCCGCGCCATGTATCCCTCGCCCATGACCATAACTGCGGCCGCCGCGAAAAGGATCACAACCTTGCCGAAACGCGAAAACGCATCGTCGACAAACATTCCGCCAAAGGCGCGCGTTGTACCGTCCCCTGACACACCAATCCAGATCGCGACCAGAACGAGGAGTGCAGAGGTGGCCCATAGGATCATGGAGGCGCGCTCGTCCTTGCCGCCATAGGCGCCAAAAAGCAGCGCAACCATTGCATAGAGCGAGAGCACGATCTCGGGGACGATGGCGGAGAGATCAGCGGCGCTCATGGTTCAGTTCCGGGCCAGGCGAATGCCGTCGGCATCAAGCAGCGCGGTCTCGTAGCTCTCGACAAGTGCCGCCACCGACGGTCCGATGATGTCGGTCACAAGGCTTGGATAGACGCCTAAAAGCAGCGTCATGGCGACGAGGGGGGCGAACACGAGGCGCTCACGCCCCGTCATGTCGGTGATCGATTTCAGGCTCTCCTTGATGAGGTCCCCCATAACAACGCGCCGGTAAAGCCAGAGCGCGTAGGCCGCCGACAGGATGACGCCCGTTGCCGCAACCGCCGTTACCCAGGTGTTGACCTGGAAGGCGCCCATGAGGGTGAGGAATTCCCCTACAAACCCAGAGGTCCCGGGTAGACCCACATTGGCCATGGTGAAAAGCAAGAAGACCATCGCATAGGCCGGCATCCGATTTACGAGCCCGCCATACGCGTCTATTTCGCGCGTGTGCATCCGATCGTAGATGACGCCGACACAGAGAAAGAGTGCGCCGGAAATAAAGCCGTGGCTCAGCATCTGAAAAATCGCGCCGTCCAAACCCTGCTGGTTTGCCGAGAAGATACCCATGGTCACAAACCCCATATGTGCAACCGAGGAATAGGCGATCAGCTTCTTCATGTCCTCCTGTGCCAGCGCCACGAGCGACGTGTACACCACCGCGATTGCTGACATCCAAAGAAC
>JBCCKB010000267.1:0-4946 GCA_039027595.1 Pseudomonadota bacterium
GAGGCAAGCATATGGGGTCTGCAACGTGTCAAGACAGCAACCGTAACCGACAGCTGCTCTGAATGACCCATAACCCAATCCCGATAAACCGAAATCCTGGCGCGTTAGTAGCGCCCGACATCGTGTTTGACCAGCGCTCAGAATTGCTCAATTGGCAAAACAACTCCGAAGGGGTGCACCACACCCACACATCTTGTCCGGCCTAGATTGCGGCGCCGCCAATAGTCCCTCCCGATGGCGCGCCGGACTTGCGCTCGGACGTCGATGGACTGCCACCGGATTGATCCTAGGCCAGTTGCACGAAAGGGACGTGTCGTTGCATGGGTGGAGGACAACCGATGATGCAAAAGGTTATCTCGCGATCAGGAGATCGGCTCGCGTCCAAGCACGCGGAGCGTCGCGTTGCGACACGCGCGCAGTACTGGGTAGAGCGCTGCCGCGATCCCTCGGTTCTCGAAAAGTCTGCTAATTACTGCGTTCAACACCCCTGAACGGTTCGACAACAGCGCCAACAAATGCATACAGTCAGGGCCGAAATAGTCCCGGCCTTCGTAAATGGCCAACATGCCTGCATTAAGATCGTAGCCACGGTCCTGAACATCACGAACCAGTGGATCACCGGAACGGGCATCAATTAGGCGAACATTTCCAACGGCGTGCTTCAGACGCGTTACTTTAACGTAATGCGCGCAAAAGGGGCACTCGCCATCGTAGATGATCTGTAGTCCGCTCATACCAGTACTTCTGCATAATGGCCGCGAAGGTTCTAGAAGCTGTGGCCATCCTGAACCTGACCCCTCCACAATCAGCTCGTGACTTGCAGTCGTCGTAATGGGCAACTCCAAGCCAGACCGCGTGGACCTCGTGGTAGATCTCAAACGCAGTTTGCCCACGAGATGCCAAGGAGAGGAACGGATTCTACGTCGAATTGGCCCGGATCAGAGGGCAGCGTCATCGATCGCTTCGCTGGCGGCAAGTACGCCTAGGATTGGACGAGACGGAGCCGTTCCACAGGAATTAGCAGACATGGAAGAAAGGGCCGACACGCCACTTGCGCAGTTAGCTGCCAGGTCAAACGAGGGTCTTCGCCAAGCCGATGAGGCCGCGCGCCTTTGTGTCCCGCGCCCTGAGGATGGCACTAAGCCTTCGGCCCACAGACTATGGAGCATTACAACAGCCCTGTTCGATGCGGTGATTGAGACATTCTTGAGTGACTTGGAGCTTCCGACAGCCGACGTCGGTGAGTGAGTCGCAAAGACCTGGCGATCTTCACCCATGGAGCCATCTCGGCATTCCGTGTCCATGTCCCGCACTGGTTGGACGAGCACGCAAGAAGCAGGATGACGACAGATGTGCAGGTATACAACTCAGTGGCGCGCAGACCACCCCGCTTGTTCCTGAAGGAAAATCGGCATGCCGTGGGGCGTTGCTCGGGCGGCGCTTTTCCAACGTGCCGCCAATTCTGCGATATCACTTGCCTGTGCGATCTCTAGGTCCTGAAGCATGCAAACAAGCGTTTGCGCCCAGGCATCCCAGTAGGCCTCTGGCCCAACCATTTGAACACGAGGACCAAAGGCAGCCGTCCATTCGGTCCAAGTTATGTGCTCCGCCTCGTTGAGTGCGACTGTCAACGCAAACAGTTGCGCCTGCCAGGGTGCGTCGAACGGAGCCTCAGGCGCGTTCAAGGTAGGGCTCCCATGCATCGATGCTTACGGACAGTGTCGGATCCGCCGTCTCTCCAAAGAGCTCTACCGCTTCAAAGCACACCGTATAGAGCGGACAAGGCTTCTCACCATCGAAGCTCGAGTGCGTATCGGGAAAGACATGCGATCCATGGTACGCCGTCACGCGTCCGGTTCTCGCCCGGGCGTAGCCTGGAAGCCGGGTATGGCCTGAGGGCTGTAGGTTCAAGGTGCGCACCATATCACCAATGCTAAATTTCGGATCCGCGCCAGGACGACTGCTTGGGCTTCCCTTCGAGAGAACAGCATCCACGGCATCCGCAGAGAGACACCGCTCGGCACGAAGACCCCGCGTCTCGGCACGACCGGTAGAGCGCTCCCTCTTAGATACTTCGCCCGCGCGTTCAAGCAGACCCTCGAGCGCACGAAGCCAGATTTCGTAATAGCTGGCCCCATAATAGATCGCCGGTGGGAGACTTTCGCGGGCGAACCGCGAGGCATCCAAATTCCAGTGACCCAGGCTCGCGGCGGCAATGGTCACTCCGAGGACACGCTTTTCCCAATCCGCATGGAATCTGAGACTTTCGTCTTCCGGCACCACTGTCCCAAACCCATGCCTCCCGCCAACATCTTGTGGTCCGTTCATGCCGGACCTGGACTACGGGCAAATCCGCAGCCAATCATGCTGTCACGGGTGACCAGGTCTGAGAGCTGTGCCTCACTCATTCCCTCAGTTCCAGTAGGACGTTCCGGGATCACGAGGTAGCGAATTTCCGCGGTCGAGTCCCAGACACGAATGCGGGTTTCTTTGGGCAAGGCGATACCGAATTCCTCAAGCACGGATCGAGGTTCTCGAACGGCCCGCGCTCGGTAGGCTGGAGACTTATACCAAGACGGCGGAAGACCAAGGACCGGCCAAGGGTAGCAGCTGCACAAGGTACAAACGACGATGTTGTGCTCGACGGATGAGTTGAAGACGGCGACCATATGCTCACCTTGGCGCCCCACGAAACCCATCGACGCAATCGCCGCTGTCGCGTCGCGCTCAAGCAGTTCTGCAAAATCTTCATCGCACCAAGCTCGGGCCACGACGGCCGCGCCGTTGCGGGGCCCGACCTTATGCTCGTAAGTCTCGATAATCGCTTCTACCGCCTTCGGATCGATCAAGCCTTTTTCGACGAGAACCGTCTCGAGCGCCAGGACACGCGCGGTCATATCGTCCATGTCGCCATCGGTTTCCGAATGGTCATGCATTGCAAACCCCTTCGATGAGACTTAGCCGAACATGTTTTAACATCGTTGTGAAGCCTAGACCCCGTTCTTCCAGGGCGGGATCGTTTCCTTCCATGGACCACGCTGCTCGCAACGGAGCCGCCGCCATGCCCCGGATAACGCCGGAGTTCTGGACGATGGAGATGGTCTTCATTGCGCCTTTGGCAAAGCCGACGCCGACGCCGACGCCGACCCGGGCAGCCGCGCAAACTGCTCAAGCAATGGCAAGAACTATGTGGTGTTCGTTTCCTTCTGTAGGTGTCTTGGACGGTCGGGATTGAACCCTCTAGCACGGGCCATGCCTTCGACAATCCGGTAGATCGGCTGGAGGTCAAGTAAGGGGTCGACCAACAGATGGCCCGTTTGTTGTTTTTCGGACAATACAACCACGCGGGCCCTTTGCCCGCGCAGCCGGTCTAAGGTTTCGTGCATCGCGCCTTTTGTTCCAGTCTCGAGGGCCAACACAGGGTAGCCGCCCGTTAACATCGCATTCGGACCGTGAAGAACTTCGGCACTGCTGTAGGCCACAGCCTGAATACCGCAGGTCTCGATCAGCTTAAGGGCCACCTCCTTTGCCAGACCCAACCCCGCCCCTCGCCCGAGGATCACCACCTTGCTCGCCCCGCCAAGTGCGTCCGACACGTCCGAAGGAACCGCTAGTTGCGCCACATCAGTCATCGCGTCGGGCAGTTTCTCCAGAGCCGTGAGCAGCGAAGCGTCTTCAGCCCAGTCTGCCAATAGCCAAAGCCCTGCCACGATCGAGTTCAGGCAGCTCTTTGTCGCCGCGATAGCGTGCTCAGGGCCCGCATGAATGTCGATTACCGATCCGGCCGCAGCGGCCAACGGGCTTTTGATGCTGTTTGTCAGCGCCACGACGCTGCCGCCTTGAGATGAAAAAGACCCGCAGACAGACACGATGTCGGTACTGGTCCCGGATTGACTGATTGCCACTACTGGCAGCCCCCTCACCTTGAGCGAGCGTTGGTATACCGATGAGATCGACGGTCCAACCGAAGCCACCGGTATCCCCAAGACCATCTGTGTGGCGTAGCTTAGATATGTAGCCGCGTGGTCGGACGAGCCGCGCGCGACGGTGAGAAGCGCTGGTGGGTCCAGCGCGCGGAGTTGGCCGGCGATATTCTGGCTAATCTCTCGGCAACCGATGCCAGCCAGTCGCGCGACGGCATCGGGCATTTCTGCAATCTCGCGGGCCATCTGGCTCGAATCTGGCATGGCTAGCCGCCCGCGGCGCCAACGTTGGACGGTGTGTCCATGTCTTTTGAGAAACCGCCGCTGCGCCGCAGAGTGAGCGCGGCGCGCGAGTTACCTGCGGCGAGGCAGTCGGGCAGATCTCGGCCGGTGAGCCAGTGGGATAGGAATCCTGCGTTGAACGCGTCACCGGCTCCCGTGGTGTCGAGTGCCTCGATCGGGCTAACGCCTGCCTCGATGACCGCCCCATTCCAGATCGCACTGGCACCCGAAGCGCCGCGTTTCACGATCGTTATCGGCGCAAACTCTCCACCAAGGCCGATTGCCTCGATCCAAGCCCATTCGGCTTCATTCGGCAAAAACACGTCAACCAAGCCCGAGATCCGGCGCAAGGACCGCGCGTCTAACCCGTCATCCCAACCGCAGTCGACAGAGATGGACATGCCATTTGCGCGCGCAATGTCGATAATCTCAGGGCGTGACACCAAGCTGGAGACCTCGCCGATGTGCACGTGTCGCGCCTGACACCGTGCCAGATCGTCAGAGCTCAGTCGTGGAAATGCGGGTCCGGCGCGCCTAGTCAGAAATGCTCGATCACCACACCCAGCCATGGCCACAGTGATTTGTAGCCCGGCCTCTTCCGGAAGCACGGTACTGAGAGATAAATCTATCTCAGACGCCTCAAGCTCTGGACGAATGAGCCCGCAAATGGACGCCGAGGGAAGCATCGTTGCCAGCGATGTGGCGTGGCCGAGCGCTGAGAGATGGGCGGCCGTGATCCAC
>JBCCKB010000268.1:0-4917 GCA_039027595.1 Pseudomonadota bacterium
GATCAACGCAGCCTATGGATCTTTCTGCTCCTGTATCTCGTCCTCCGTGGCGGCGGCCCCCTATCGCTGGATTACGTTTTGTTCGGGCGCCATTCACACGAGGCCGCATACTCCTAAAGACTGCGCGGCGTCCGGCCAATCGATCCGTCGGGCGAGAGAGACGCGGATCCTCGGCGCGCCAGCAAATGCCTATGGACAAGCAATCCCGGGGACGACGCGACGCCGCCCCGCTACCCGTGCCATTAGCGCGCTGCCTGGAGGACCGAGGCATTGGCCCGGAAGTCACGATCGGCGCTTTGCCGCGTCTGGGACGACAAACATATCCTCGTTTTTCCAGCTCACCCAGACTTCCACGCCTGTTTCAAGATCAGGAATCTCTGCGTCACGACCAATAACCTTGATCTCAAGGCCTGCGACGTCCACCACACAGGTTCCCATTGCTCCAGCGAAGACCCGTCGCGTGAGGACGCCACGCATTTTCGAGACGCCGTCCATCATCGGCTCTAGCGTCGACACGGTCGTGTTTTCTGCGCGGACGGCCAAAGCCGACATGTCTCCGGCACTGTTTGGCACGTTGATTTTGCTCCCTGGCGAGCGCGCCAGGTTGTCATGTTGCAGAATGTTCGCCTCGCCTAGAAACTCGGCGGTGAATAAGTCTATTGGGTTTTTGTAGACCTCGCGCGGTGAGCCGGACTGCACCATTCGCCCGGTCCTCAGAATGCCGATCTTGTCAGCCAAGGTGAGGGCTTCCTCCTGATCGTGCGTTACAAAGATTGTCGTGATACCGACTTCGCGCTGAATCCGTTTAAGCTCCGTCTGCATGTCAACGCGAAGCGCCTTGTCGAGAGCCGATAGCGGTTCGTCGAGCAAAAGGACACGCGGGTTTGTTACGATGGCGCGGGCAAGTGCGACGCGTTGGCGCTGCCCTCCCGACAGCTGATGTGGCTTGCGGTTCGAGAATTCGCTCAACTGCACGAGCTCCAACGCTTCACCGACCCGACGCCGTTCTTCCGCTGCGCCGACCTTCCGCACGCGCAGCCCGAAACCTATATTGTCGCCGACCGTCATGTTTGGAAACAGCGCGTAGTTCTGGAACATCATCCCGATCTCGCGCTTTTCCACGGGCACAGTCTCAACGCTGTCCCGGCCGATCCGGATGCTGCCTTGGTCGAGGAAAATGAACCCGGCGATGGCACGTAGCAGGGTGGTTTTTCCGCTGCCGGAAGGACCAAGAAGCGCAAAGAAGCCTCCATCGGGAAAATCCATCGTCACGGAATCGAGGGCCGTGAAGGTTCCAAATCTCTTCGTGACGCGATCAACGCGAACCTCGGCCATCAGCGTTCTCCGCCAAAACGAGAGAACCGGGCGGCGATCAGCATTATGATCATGGAAACCAGGATGATGATCGTTGAAATCGCGTTGATCTCGGGCGTGAAGCCTTTTCGGATCGACGTGTAGATCAAGACAGGCAGCGTGCTGTCGCCAGGCTCGGACAAGAAGTAGGACACAACGAACTGGTCAAAACTGACGGCAAAGGCAAAGAGCGCGCCGGCGATGATCCCCGGGGCAATCCAAGGAAGCGTCACCCGTCGTGTGACGGTCCAGGCACCGGCGCCGAGAGATCGCGCCGCTTCTTCGAGTGTCGCGTCAAAGGTCGCGAGCCGCGCGCTAACGACCACAATGACGTAAGGGAGCGCCAAGGCCACATGACCAATGATAACAGAGGGCGTTCCGCGCCCCAGACCAATCCCAAAGAAGAAGATCAGCATGGCCGTGCCGGTGATCAGCCAGGGGATCGCGATTGGCGGAAACAGCAGGATCTGCAAGATGCGCTTGGCGCGAAACTCATAGCGAAAAAGGGCGATCGAGGCCGCCGTACCAAGCGCGGTCGCGATTAGGGTCGTTGCGATTGCGATGAACACCGAGCGCGCGGCAGCCTCCTTGATCTCGGTGTTTCCAGCAAGGTCGCGGTACCATTCCAGCGAGAACTCGAAGGGTAACTGGTAATAGGGCGACGCGTTAAAGGACATCAGCGCCATTACGAGTATCGGTGCGTAAAGAAAAAACAAGATCGCGAAGAGCCAAGCTTTCCCCAAGGTCTGAAGTATGGACCCGCTCACGTCTGTGCCCGTCTCAAAATGGGGCTTGCGACGGCGAGGATCAGCAGAACCACCGCAAGCAGAATGAACGACAATGCGGCCCCAAGTGGCCAGTTAAAGACGGCCACAAACTGGTCCTCAATAACCGTACCGTAGTAGGTGCCGACCCGCCCGCCCAGAATGCGCGGCTCCATAAACGACCCGACCACCGGAACGAAGATAAGCACCGCCCCCGCCAGGAGGCCCGGCAAGGAAAGGGGAAGAATGATGCGCCACAGAATAGTGAACTTGCCCGCGCCCATCGATCGGGCAGCGTCGATGAGATTATCGTCGATCGCCTGGAGCGCCAGATATGACGTTAGGATGATATAGGGCAGGTAGGAATGCACGAGACCAATTACGATCGCAGGGGTCGAGAACATCAAGTTCACGTCTACGTCGAAGGGCAAGACAGCATTCAGGCCCAGATCGAGAACCCCATTTCCACGCAACACGATGGCCCATGAGAAGATGCGCACCAGCGAGTTTGACCAAAACGGCAAGATCACCAAGAGAAAGAGCGCCTCGCGCGCGCGACCCCGGATTGTCTTGGCAAGAACGAACGCGCAGGGAAACCCGATCACAGCGCAGGCCAAGGTCACCATGACGCCCAGTTTGACGGACTTCCAAAGAAGCTTTGCGTAGGTCGCGTTCTCGAAAAAGGCCCGGTAGTTTTCAGCGGTATAGTGCCAAGGCGTGCCGCCAAAGGGCACGTCAGAGAGCAGGCTAAAGTAAAACATCGCTGACAGCGGCAGAAAGATCGCCACTGTCAGCCACAGATATGCCGGGGAGAGCAGGCCGACGATCCTTAGTCGCTCCTGCGTTTGAAGCGCCGTCGACATCTGCCCCCCGCGCCGCGGCGCGCCCTACTGCGCGGCTTTCAATTCCTGCCACAGGGCAAGATAGGCTTCCCGCGTCTCGTCGGCGACTGGACGCTGGAACTGCACTCGGGCAACCACCGCAGGATCACCAAGCACGCGCTTGTTGAACGCATCTTCCGGGAGAGCGGCAGCCGCTTTTTCATTGGCCGAAGCTGGTGCGCCTTCTTCGGCCCATTTCACGTAGAACTCCGGATCGATCATCCAGTCGATGAACGCATGTGCTGCCTCTTGCTTGGTCGACGACGCGGGCACCGAGAGGCCATCTAGCCACCCAATCGCACCTTCATCCGGCACAACGAACTGAACGGGCAACCCCTCCGCCATCGAGCGGCTGGCCGAGCCAGACCAAAAGGTTGCGACATCCAGATCTCCCGCCGCCATGAATTGGTTCCAGTCGTTCTCGGAGCCCCAGTATGTCTTAATCTGCGGCATCAAAGAGGCGAGTTTGTCCCGAACCGCGTCGAGATCTGTGATGTTGTTGATGTCCTGACCCGTGGCTATTGCCGCGAACTGCACGGCTTCCAACGCATCGTCGCGGATCGAGACCTTACCTTGATGTGCTGCGTCCCAAAACACCTCGATCGATGTGGGCATCTCGTCGAACTCGTTCGTATTCACGGCGAAGGATGTCAGACCCCAAGTCCAAGGCACGCCGTGCAAGGCGCCACCGGCGTTCAGATCCTCGTTGCCGGTTAGATCATCGGGAACATCCCCAATATTGCTGATCTTCGAGGCATCAATCGGCGCAATCAAGCCTTCGGCTTGCGCCTGAGGCGTGAATGCCGCGTTGATCAGAACCACGTCATAAGCTCCTGGATTCGTGCGGAGTTTGGTGAGCATCTCCTGTTCAGAATTGAAGTACTCATGGGCAACCGTGTGTCCTGTCGCCTCGGTGAACGCCGCAATCGCCCAATCGGCATCTGTGCCGTATCCCTGCCAATTGAGCACCCGGATTTCGTCGGCGCTCAAGGCCGAAGCCGCCATCCCACAGGCAAGCGTCGCTCCAAGAAAAATCTTGTTCTCCATCTTCGTCTCCCTTTCGACCCAGTTCATGTTTGCTCGGTGGCCTAACCCACCTTTTTGGTATTCAGGAACTTGTTCACGGACCCGCGCGAGGGCGCTGTGGCGGGCCCTTGAAACGTTGTAGAGATGGCCGCGGCCGCGTTCGCGTAGCGTGCGGCCCCGATGGGGTCACCGTGTCGCTCGAGTTCCGCGATGAAGGTGCCCACATGCGTGTCACCGGCCCCGGTCGTATCGATCGCGTTCACGCGAATGCCAGGTATCTCCGTTGAACGGTTGCCCGTAGCGACCACGCATCCGGCTGCGCCGTTCCGAACCACGGCTCCGCCCTCTCGCCCCACCGCAAGTGCCAGCGCCGCAGCTTTGGGATCGGAGAGACCGGTGATGACCGCGGCTTCTCGCAGATTGGCCGACACCCAGGTCGCTCTTGCAAGCGCGGCCGCGAGCGCGCGTCGCTCAAGCTTCGCGACAAGTGGAGACGGGTCGAAGACGAACCGCCGGATTGCCCCATTGCGCTCAAGCCAATCCGTGAGCGTGTCCCGCGAACCTGGGTAGTGGAGCGCGTAACCCGAGAGCAACGTCCAATCATATTCTGAGAACGTAATCTCATCGAGAGCAGCCCTTTCAACATGGCCCTCGGATCCGTCGCTTGCCACAAAGGTCCGTTCTCCGTCGGCATCGATCATCACGGTACAACACCCCTGATCGCGCTCGAGATCCCGCGACCGCAGGAGCGCTATCCGCTCGTCCCTCAATCCGTCAATCACCATGCTGGCAAACGGGCCCGTGCCAAGCGAGCCACCATATGCCACGATCATTCCAGCGCGCCGTGCAGCCACCATGGCATTGAAGCCTCCTCCCGGCGCGAGATCGAAGCC
>JBCCKB010000269.1:0-4885 GCA_039027595.1 Pseudomonadota bacterium
GAGGTGAGGCGGCCCGCTCTGAGCATCGCTCCCAGCGGCGCCTCTGGGCCAAGGACGTGATCTTGACCCATCACCTCCTCTAGACGCGCAGGCCGCAACCGGTCGGCCAAGGGCCGTGTTGGAAGGGACGCGTCCGTCCCTTCGGGCGTGCCGAAGAGATCACTCATAATGGAAGCGTAACCGGTTCCCCCGCGCCGGAAAAGCAAGGGGCCCGACAGCGCCCTCCCACGGCGGTAGACCGGGCCTAACCCGATCGCCCATGTGAGACGCCGGGGAAGGTCAGATCTGCTCCATTCATCCGTTCGCGGTGTCTTTAATGCAGGTTGGTCTGTAGGTTCATCATAATGGCTTGGTTGGCGGATCCCCCGATATCTAGACAGGGCCCCGCATGTTCCGTCTCGTAGCCCAAACGGCGCATCCAGCGCATCCAAACACGCGGGCAGAGACCTAAGATGCGAGTTGCGCCCTCGGCGCGCGCGGTGCGGATCATCTCTTCCATCAAGCTTGCCTGCACCTTTGCACGCAGCGCGGCTGGCACGTGATCGGCCACGAACACACGGCTCGATTCCCAGACTTGGGGGTCAACCGGTGCCTCGCCGTGCAGAAGTTCGCGCGGAATCGTCTCAAGAAGTCCGCGTTGCGCATCACGGATCATATAGCTGTAAATGCCACAGCGCGCCGTCGTCGGTGTCATCCGGATGCCAGCGAGCACGTCGCCGAATTGATGCACGGCGATCCAGCGCGACTGCGGCGTGTCGTACTGGTCGAACTCCATTCCATCGACTTCCGGTAGGTCCCAGTTCCGGTTGACGATGAAGCTCTCACGCCGTGCCCGGAGAATGTCTGAAAACAGCGCACCATGAACGTGGAAATTTTGGAAAGACAGGGTCGTCGTTTGCATTGTTGGCCTCCAGCCTGGTTGGGGATGTCCGCAACCGCCGAGGCGCGCCTGTCAGAGGAGACTGTACTCCCTTGCCCGTTGGATCGCCTCGGCCGTTGTTCTCGCGTAGAGACGTTCTCTCGCCGTCTTGAGCCGCGCCTTTAGGGCGCTTTCTGAAATTCCTAGGAGCGCGGCGGCCTCGGCATATCGGCATCCCGATGCCACGAGCCGGAGTGCGTGGCGCTGCGCGGACGTGAGGCTATCGGGGGGCGTGCTTTCGTAGTGGAGCAGCCGGACCGTTTCCGCAATCTGGTCGATCTCACGATCGGTGAATTCCCTGTCGGCGCGCGCAAAACCACCAATCGATCGAGAGTCGATCGCTCCGTGAGACACCGCGACACCAAAGCGGAGGCCGAAGGTTGCCGCCTGGCCCATCACATCATGTGGGTCCGGAAAACTCAACGCACTCCAGCGAACCACACCGGTCTCGGCGAACCCCCAAGACACGAGCGGGTCGCAGAGCATATACCCGCGTGACGTGTAGTGGTTGATCCAGGCGATATCGTAGGTCTGCACCATGATATGCGCGGAAGCGAACCGGATGTGGAGACCAAGCGCAAAACCGCTGGGCGCCAAGCGCTTAAGGCGCGCAATGCCAAGCTCAATTCCCGAATTGTCCGTTGGGTGGGCTTTCATTACGCAGACCTCCGACCTCGACTTTTAGACAGGCAGAAGGCGCAATGGTCAACCTTAAATTGTTTATTAAACTGGAAATAAATCGAAAGGCGAACCTTGCCGCGGATTGTCGAGCCCCAGGCCTCAAAACCAAGCGGCCTGGGGTGATTGAGGGGCTTAGTCCGCCTCGGCTTCGGCCGCGACGCGCGCCTTGTCCGCTGCTCCCTTGGCATCGGGGTCGCGGTCGACCAGCTCGACGATCGCCATCGGAGCCATGTCGCCGTAGCGGAACCCAGCTTTCAAAACGCGAACGTAGCCACCATGACGCTCGGCATAACGGGGGCCAAGCACATCGAAGAGCTTTGCCACATGAGCATCTTGCTTTAGCCGGGCCGCAGCTTGGCGACGCGCGTGAAGATCGCCGCGTTTCCCAAGCGTCACCAGCTTATCGACCACCCGACGCAGTTCTTTTGCCTTTGGCAGCGTGGTCTTGATCTGCTCATGCTCTATGAGCGATCCGGCCATGTTTGAGAAAAGCGCCTTGCGGTGCTCGTGGGTTCGATTCAATCGGCGATAGCCGGTTCCATGACGCATTTTCTAGTCCTTCTATTTTGCTTTGTCCGGCCTCCGCATGCGTTCGCGGTGGCTCTCCTTGGGGCGGGATTGCCCGGGGTCGTGTAGCGGTGCACGGGCCGTGCACACCCTGTGCACAACCTGTACACAGATATCCTAGAACGAATCCTCGAACTTCTTGGCAAGATCCTCGATGTTCTCGGGCGGCCACTCCTCAACATCCATCCCGAGGTGAAGACCCATGCCCGACAGCACCTCCTTGATCTCGTTCAAGGACTACCGGCCAAAGTTCGGGGTTCGAAGCATCTCTGCCTCGGTCTTCTGAATTAGGTCCCCGATGTAGACAATATTGTCATTTTTCAAGCAGTTAGCCGAACGAACCGATAGTTCCAGCTCGTCAACTTTCTTGAGGAGAAGCGGATTGAACTCAAGGCCGTCATCATCGGTTTCGGCACGGGCCGACTCTGGCTCCTCGAAGTTCACAAAGATAGACAGCTGGTCTTGCAGGATGCGCGCGGCGTAAGCCACGGCATCGTCGGGTGTCAGCGAGCCGTCCGTCTCGAGCTTGACCGTGAGCTTGTCGTAATCAAGCACCTGCCCTTCACGGGTCGGCTGTACCTCATAGCTCACCTTCTTGACCGGCGAATAGATCGCGTCGATCGGCACGAGACCGATGGGGGCATCCTCGGGGCGGTTCTTCTCCGCCGAGACGTATCCCTTGCCGGTGTTGATGGTCAGTTCGATGAAAAGGTCCGCGCCATCGTCGAGATGGCAGATCACGTGATCCTTGTTCAGGATCTCGATCCCGGCGGTTTCGGAAATGTTTCCCGCCGTGACCACGGCCGGGCCCTTGGCAGAGATAGAGAGCCGCTTGGGGCCTTCGACGTCCATGCGGATCGCAACGCCCTTCAGGTTCAAGACAATATCGGTCACGTCCTCGCGAACGCCCGCGACGCTCGAGAATTCGTGGAGAACATTGTCGATCTGGACGGAGGTGATGGCTGCACCTTGCAAGGACGACATCAGCACCCGGCGCAATGCGTTGCCCAAGGTCAGCCCGAAACCGCGCTCCAAGGGCTCGGCCACCACCGTCGCCTGCCGCGCCGGATCATTGCCGGGCTTGACCTCAAGCTGCGTCGGCTTGATCAGTTCCTGCCAGTTCTTGTGGATCATGCATATCTCCTCAATTCGCGCCCGATGCCCAGACCCCTTGGCAGCGGACTCCCGAGGTTCTCGTCTCACTTTGGGCGGCGGCCTCGGCCACGACCCAACGCAACTCCGCCGCCCTCAGACCCGGCGGCGCTTGGGCGGACGGCAGCCGTTATGGGCGATCGGTGTCACATCACGGATCGACGTGATGTTGAACCCGACCGCGGCGAGCGCCCGAAGCGCGCTTTCGCGGCCCGACCCAGGCCCCTGAACTTCGACCTCCAGGGTGCGCACACCGTGCTCCTGTGCCTTCTTGCCAGCATCCTCGGCGGCCATCTGCGCCGCATAGGGTGTCGATTTCCGCGAGCCCTTGAACCCCATGGTCCCGGCCGATGACCAGGCAATGGCGTTGCCTTGGACGTCGGAAATCAAAATCTTCGTATTGTTGAATGACGAATTCACATGCGCCACGCCGGCGGCAATGTTCTTCGAGACCTTCTTCTTGCCCCCACGGCGGGTATCCCGTGCCATCTTTCGCGCCCTCCCCTATTTCTTCTTGCCGGCAATGGGCTTTGCGGGGCCCTTACGGGTGCGCGCATTGGTGTGGGTGCGCTGGCCGCGCACGGGCAAATTCCGACGATGGCGGAGGCCACGGTAGCACCCCAGATCCATCAGCCGCTTTATGTTCATTTGAACTTCGCGGCGCAGGTCGCCCTCGACGGACAGATTCGCATCGATGTGCTCGCGAATCGCAAGGACCTCGGCATCCGACAGCTCATTAACCCGGCGAGTTGGGTCGATGCCCGTTGCGTCGCAAATGGACTTTGCCGACGAATGGCCAATTCCTGTGATATATGTAAGCGCGATCGGGACGCGCTTGGCGGTGGGTATGTTCACCCCAGCGATGCGTGCCAAATGTGGCCTTCCTTTCGTTGCGGGCCCGTAGTTCCAGGCCCTTTTTTCACAACGTAAGCCCGAGGCTCGAACGGCCACGGGCTCGGTGTCGGTTTTGGGGATGTCGTCCAGGATGACCCTGTCCGACCATATGATTCTCCTGTCGAGATGGCGTGATCTAAGGGGTCGCGCGCGGAGCGTCAACCCTGTGTCAAGGATTATTTCATATCGCGCGCGCGGGGCCGGCTTGGAGGTTTACGTAAGGGCAAGTTTGACCCCGCACCAACGACTAGTATCGTATCGGCCTGTCTTCGATTTGGCGGGCGAGGCCATGAAACGCATCGTTTATGCGAGCGTCGCGGCGCATCCCATGGGGTGCACCAGCAATATAGAGATCTTGCGCCAGGCACGTGCGCATAACTTCGCGCATTCCATCACCGGGTTTCTGATCCGCAGCCGCAGGATATTTGTGCAGGTTCTCGAAGGGCCCGAGCAAGCGGTGGATGATCTGGTCCTTCGACTTCGACGGGACCCCCGCCACTGGGGGATCGTGACTTGGGAAGACACCAAGATTGAAGAGCGGGCGTTCCCGGAATGGAGCATGTCACTTGCGTTCAGTGACGACGAAGAGCTGTTTGAGGACCTCTTCGAACCTTGCCCTCGCGACCGCCCGACCAGGATTGACGCGCTGATCCAGCGGATCCGGGAAGAGGC
>JBCCKB010000270.1:0-4822 GCA_039027595.1 Pseudomonadota bacterium
CCTCCGAGCCGTCCCGTTGGGTGACCATCAACCCCTGACACCCGCGCTCATGGCGCGACTGGAGGCGGAGGCAAAGGCGAAGGGCGCTCAGCTTGTGACAACCGAAAAGGACGCTGTACGACTACCGGCGTCGTTCAGGAACAAGGTCGTCACACTACCTGTTCGGCTCGTCTTTTTTGACAACAACGCACTGGATGACGTCTTGGCGAAAATTGACAAAGATCGACCCTAACGCTGGGTGATCTGGGCAATAGGCCCGCAGGGACCCGTCCAGCGATCGGGCCGCCCTTGTCGAGGCTCCTAGCTCCCCAGGGCCTCGTCAATGATATCGCGGAACGCGTCATAGCTCATGTTTGAGTACTTGGTTCCGTTGATCACAAATGACGGGGTCGAGTTTATTTCATCGGCTGCGGCATTGGTCTGGTAGACTTCCAGCATCGCCTCGGCCATCGCCTGATCCGACAGGCAGGCATTGACCTCCTCGTCCGTCAAGCCGGCGGTTCGGCCAAGCTTCCTTAGATTGCCCGCGATTGTCGCCGGGTCACCCCCAGCCGTCCAGTCCGACTGACTGGCATAGAGCGCGTCCACAAAACCGAAGTAACGGTCTCTGCCGCCGCATCGCGCGAGCAGGCCCGCCCAAAGACCAAACCGGTCAAAGTACACCTCGCGGTATATGAATTGGACCTTTCCGGTATCGATGTACTCCGCCTTGAGCTCCTTAAAGGCGTTTTCGTGGAACGACCGGCAGTGAGGACAGGTAAAGGACGCATATTCCACCACGGTTACGGTCGCGTCAGGATTACCAAGCGTCATTTCTTCAACGAGCGAGGTGTCCGCTTCGCTGGCTTGAGCGAAGGCCGCTCCAAGGTCCAAAACACGCGTGTTCGCCGCGCTCAGAAACGCGGCGCTGGCTGTTCCGATGGCGGCCAAAACGGCGGCGGCAAGAAGACGTCTCATTTTGAACCTCTCAGCTTATGCGGTCTCTCGAGGATATTGGTCGCGAGCTCGGACAGTGCAACCCGCAGACCCTCGTCTGCGACATCTGCGGCGATTTCCCGACCTCTCGCGCGAAGGACCGGGTCCGGGGTGTCAATTTTGCGGTCAGGCGCGGGAGTAAACGCGACTTTGCCCTCGGCAAATCCGGACGCGGAGGTCTGCGTCACCTTGATCCTCGAAATCGCCGCGTAGCCGTAGCAGGAGTTTACTTGTTCGCGGAGCCGGTCCTTTTGCATCTCGACCAGCGGAGCATGGGCGCCGGTTGTCAAAACGGTGAGCGTCGCGCCAATTCCGCGGCGCCCGTAGCGTATGTCGACCGGACGGGTATGGCTTGCGAGATCCGAACCCACGATTTCGTCCCAATGGGTCAAGACGCGCGATACGGCGAACCCCCGGGACTCACCAGCGTCCCGGAGCCTGCGCATGACGAGGCTGCCCGTTTGACGGAAACCCCGTCCTCGCTTGCCCTCGGGCTTTCTTTCCGACGTGCTCACAGGGGGTCTTTTCTCCATACGCCTCTATATGCTGAGTATTGGTTTTGGGAAACCGGCGTGCCAGCACAATCCGTCGGATGGGGATAAAGAATGCGTGACAACGCCGCCGGCGCATTGCTCGACTGGTATGATGGCAACGCTCGCGTGCTTCCGTGGCGGATCGCTCCCCAGGCAAGGGCGCAGGGGCAACGGCCCGACCCGTACAGGGTTTGGCTGTCGGAGATCATGCTTCAACAGACCACCGTTGCGGCGGTGAAGGGCTATTTCCTCCATTTCACCGAACGCTGGCCCGATGTGCATGCGCTCGCCAGCGCCGATGATGCCGATGTCCTCGCCGCCTGGGCGGGGTTGGGCTACTACGCGCGGGCCCGAAACCTCATCAAATGCGCTCGCGAGGTTTCTGAAAATCGGTATGGCGTCTTTCCGGATAACGCACAGGAATTACAAGAACTCCCCGGAATAGGGCCTTACACGTCGGCTGCCATCGCGTCGATCGCCTTTGATCATCCGGACACCGTGGTCGACGGAAATGTCGAACGTGTCATGGCGCGGCTGAATGCCGTCGAAACCCCGCTCCCGGAGGCAAAACCCCAACTCATCGCCCATGCCGAAGCGCTCACGCCACAAATGCGTCCCGGAGACTATGCGCAGGCTGTGATGGATCTTGGTGCGACGATTTGCACGCCGCGCACGCCCGCCTGCGGTCGCTGCCCATGGCGGAGCATATGCAAAGCACGCGCGCTTGGGATCGCACGGGACCTGCCACGAAAATCTCCGAAAAAGAAGAAGCCGGTTCGCTACGGCCGCATCTATGTTGGGCTCCGCCGCGACGGCGCTTGGCTCTTGGAAACACGGCCGCCAACCGGGCTTCTTGGCGGTATGTTGGGCTGGCCCGGGACGGAGTGGTGTGTCGCGCCCGATGACGCTCCGCCCGCGCCTGGAGAATGGAACGATCTTGGCGCGGAGGTGCGGCACACGTTCACTCATTTCCATCTTCGGCTCTCGGTCACGACGGCGCTTCTTCCGGAGGATGTGGTGCCGGAGCGAGGAAACTTCGTCGCCTCATCCAAATTCGATGTCTCCGATCTGCCGACGCTTATGCGAAAGGTCCACGCCGTTGCGGCACCTGCCCTAAACGAGGATTGAGACGCGGGGCGCCTCGCACTAGGGTCCCTCGCCATGGGCCTCCCCGCTTCCGACCCAATCCCCGGCATCCGGCACGCGATGCCATTCTGGGCCTCGCTGGCGTTGGTTCCGGTGATGATCGCGGCGGCGCTTATGGGCGGCTGGTGGATCTTGCTTGTTCCAGTGGCAACCTGGGCCCTCTTCTCCGGGCTCGACGCGGCCCTGGGGCAAGAGACCGGCAACCTGTCTCCCGAGACAGCGCCGGAAGACCTCTACTGGTACCGGCTGGTGACCTTGGTGTGGCCGCCCGTGCAGATTGTGCTCCTTTTGGCGCTCTTGGCCTACGTACCAACCGCCGAGCACTTGTCTGCCATCGAGGCGATCGGGGTGTTCTTTGGCGCAGGCGTCCTGACCGGCACGATCGGGATAACATATGCCCACGAACTGATGCACCGGCCGCGTCGGCTCGACCGCTGGCTTGGCGACCTCTTGATGGCCTCGGTGATGTACGGGCATTTCCGCTCCGAGCATCTCCTTGTTCATCACACCTATGTCGGAACGCCGAGGGACGCAGTCACGGCGCGCTATTCGGAGGGTTTCCCGAGGTACTTCGCGCGGGTGCTGCCCAGTTCCCTCAGGTCGGCCTGGCGCGCCGAAACCGGGCGCCTCGGAAAAAAAGGGCTCCCTTCCTGGCACCGCTCCAATCCATTTTGGCGCTACGGCGTTCTACAGCTTACCTTCCTAACTTTAGCCCTAACCCTGGGCGGTTGGGCTGGTATTGGTCTTTTTCTCTATCAGTCCCTAATCGCAATCTGGCAGCTCGAACTCGTAAATTATGTGGAGCACTATGGCCTGACGCGAAAGCACCTTGGAGACGGAAAATATGAACCCGTGGGAGTGCACCACAGCTGGAACGCGACCCAAAAGGCCTCAAATTGGCTCTTGATCAACCTGCAAAGGCATTCCGACCATCACACGAAACCATCGCGTCCGTTCCCGCTTTTGCAGAGCGGCGCTGAAGGCGCGGCACCCGAACTGCCCTTCGGTTACCCGGTCATGACCACCGTCGCGATGTGGCCGCCACTCTGGCGACGCATCATGAATCCAAAGGTCCGTGATTGGCGTCAAAAATACTATCCAGAGATCGACAAATGGGACGCATACACACTTGGTGAGACACCATCATCAAGCTAGGTGTTGAGATTGGTATTTTTTTGGTGCTAGCAGTCCATCGCATATTGCGCGGCCGGCGGTATCCGGATCAACTCTGCCAATCCAGAACAACCTTACCCGAAGAGCCGCTCCGCATCGTTTCAAAACCCTGTCGAAAATCCTCCACGTGGAGCCGATGTGTGATCACAGGTCGAATATCGAGGCCGTTTTCCAACATGGCGATCATCTTGTACCATGTCTCGAAGATCTCGCGGCCGTAGACGCCCTTTATCGTAATCGCCTTGAAGACGATGCGACTCCAATCAACTGGCGATTTCCCAGGCGGAATACCGAGAAGCGCGATGCGGCCGCCCATCACGAGGGCCTCGACCATCTGGTCAAGCGCCACCTGACTTCCAGACATCTCAAGCCCCACGTCAAATCCTTGGTTCATGCCAAGATCAGACACTAAGTCAGCCAGTTTCGTGTCCTTTGGGTTTACCGCCACCACATCACGGACCACGTTTTGCGCCAAGGTTAAGCGATCGGGGTTTAGGTCTGTGATCACAATGTGCCTCGCTCCCACGTGGCGGGCGACCGCCGCCGCCATGATGCCGATCGGTCCGGCTCCTGTCACGAGGACGTCTTCTCCCACCAGATCAAAGCTAAGGGCCGTGTGGACCGCGTTTCCAAGAGGATCCAAGATCGCGCCGATCTCATCGTCGATGGCATCTGGTAAGGCAACGACATTGAAGGCGGGGAGGCGTAGGTATTCAGCGAAAGCGCCGTGTTCATTGACGCCAATGCCGCGGGTTTCCGGGTCGAGATGAAACTTACCCGCACGGGATTGCCGGGAGGTTTTTCCGATGAGGTGACCTTCGCCCGAGACACGCTGGCCAATTGCCAATTCACTTACGTTAGAGCCTAACTCGACAATCTCACCCGCGAATTCGTGTCCTGTGATCAGGGGAACCGGGACAGTTCGCTCGGCCCAGTCGTCCCAATTCCAGATGTGGATGTCGGTACCACAAATACCCGTCTTGCGTACCCGGATC